>NZ_BCBP01000032.1:0-102623 GCF_001753955.1 Pseudomonas sp. NBRC 111139 | reverse complement strand
CGCCGCCATGACGCGAACACACAAAAGCCATCACAAAATCGTCTAATTCTCAGCTGGGTCCTACTTCCCCGCGAACCATTTCCTACGTTCACGCCAATCCCAAGGAATTATCCTACACACCGTGTCGACGCCCGTCTGATTGTCCAGGGAAGGCCTGCTCTCTAGGCTAACCGGGTCGCTGTCGGTTCAGCGATCGGGTGTGGAAACCCGGATGTGATGAAGGGCTGCCGTTATGGCAGTTGTGCGCGTGAGGCCATTTGGCCTACCGGCTTGCCTTCTCCCCGGTTTTCCACCCCGCGCACAACTGCCGCCTTCTGCGTGGAAACGGGTGGTTGCAGTTCAATCCTGGAGAAGGAATTGCCATGAAAAGAATCGTCCCCGATCCACCCTTCCCCAACACCACACAACGCTCTTTCAGCCGCTGCGATGCCGGCCATCCCCCATTGTTCACCGTAAACCCAGGCGTTTCCGCCCACGATGCCCTGGTGCATGTCGCCCAATACCTGCGCGGTGCCTACGACTGTGGCTACAAAGCCTTGGAGCATCTGGATGACACAGGCAAGAGCCTGTTCTGGAGCAACCTGAACGCACTCGAAATGGCAGAAGGTTTGGTTGAGGCGTTGCTGGATGGGATTGAGTCACAGCCCATGAATTGAGTCGCCTGCACCGGCTTTTTCGCGGGCATGCCCGCTCCCACAGGTACTGCACTGGCGTTGAATCTTGCGCGATCCCTGTGGGAGCGGGCTTGCCCGCGAAGAGGCCGGTACAGCAAACAAAAAAGGCCGGCTCCCTACAGAGAGAGCCGGCCTTTGTGCGCGTTGCTGATGGTTGATTACTTACCCGCAGTCAGCGCGTTATAGCTGGTCATCAGGTTGCGATAATCCGGAATGTGGTTGGAGCAAAGTGCAGCCAGCCCTTCGACATCGTTGCGCCAGTCGCGGTGCAGCTCGCAGGCTACGCCGAACCAGGTCATCAGTTGGGCACCCGCCTGGCTCATGCGGTCATGCGCGGCATCACGGGTCATTTCATTGAAGGTGCCGGAAGCATCGGTCACCACGAACACCTCAAATTCTTCCTCCAAGGCCGACAGCGCCGGGAACGCCACGCAAACCTCGGTCACAACACCTGCAATGATCAGCTGCTTCTTGCCGGTCGCCTTCACCGCCTTGACGAAGTCCTCGTTGTCCCAGGCGTTGATCTGGCCAGGGCGGGCAATGTACGGGGCATCTGGGAACAGGGCTTTCAGTTCCGGCACCAGCGGGCCGTTGGGGCCTTGCTCGAAGCTGGTGGTGAGGATGGTCGGCAGGTTGAAGAACTTGGCCAGGTCAGCCAGCGCCAGCACGTTGTTCTTGAACTTGTCCGGCTCGATATCGCGCACCAGCGACAGCAGGCCAGCCTGGTGGTCGACCAGCAGTACGGCAGCGTCGTCTTTATTCAGGCGGTTGTAGGTGAATTTGCTCATGGTCTGTGCTTCCAAGGGTTATGAATTTTTCAGCAATCCGGGGTGTTTCGCGTTGATGGGCACAGATTAAAATCATCACCTTTGCGGCGGTAGTTAGCAGAATCTGGCTTTAGCGTTCCGATTTATGAACGATGGATTTGTAGAGGCCGACACAGGCAACCAAATACCCGGAGACCGATCATTGGAAGACCTCAACTCCCTCTACTACTTCACCCAGGTCGTCGAACATGGCGGCTTTGCCCCGGCCGGGCGGGCGCTGGACATGCCCAAGTCAAAACTCAGCCGGCGCATCGCCGACCTTGAAGACCGCCTGGGTGTGCGGCTGTTGAACCGCACCAGCCGGCATTGCTCGCTGACCGAGATCGGCCAGGCCTATTACAACCGCTGCCTGGCCATGCGCGTGGAGGCCGAGGGCGCAGCAGAGATCATCGAGCGCAACCGCAGCGAACCGCGCGGCTTGGTCCGCATCAGCTGCCCGACCACCCTGCTCAACTCATGGGTCGGGCCGATGCTGACCCGCTACATGCTCAAGTACCCGCAGGTGGAGCTGTTCATCGAAAGTACCAACCGCCGTGTCGACCTGTTGCACGAGGGCTTCGACATCGCCCTGCGGGTGCGCTTTCCGCCGCTGGAGAACACTGACATGGTGATGAAGGTGCTGAGCAACAGCACCCAGTGCCTGGTCGGTCAACCTCAATACCTGGCGCAACTGCCCAAAGGCTTTGATCCGCAGCTGCTGGGCACGCTACCCAGCGTGCATTGGGGCAGTGCCCAGCGCGAGTACCAGTGGGAACTGTTCCAGGGTGAGGACAACAGCCGCAGCATCGTCATCCCGCATACACCACGCATGGTGACTGATGACCTGTTTGCCTTGCGCCACTTCGTGGTAGCCGGAGTGGGGATTGCACACTTGCCGCGGGTGGCGGTGCGTGAGGACCTGGCGGCAGGACGCCTGGTTGAGCTGATCCCGGACTGGCACCCGCGTTGCGGCATCGTGCATGCGATCTTCCCATCGCGACGTGGGTTGCTGCCTTCGGTGCGAGCGCTGATCGATCATCTGGCTGAGGAGTTCGCCATCAGCGACATGGCTTGAGTGCCTGGCTGGCTGAGCCGGCCTCTTCGCGGGCCTGCCCGCACCCACAGGTATTGCACAAGGCTCGGGGCCGGTGGTGGCCCTGTAGGAGCGGCTTTAGCCGCGAAAGGGCCGGTACAGGTAATGCAAATCCCCACCCAGCACACCCTTACAAGACCTTGGGTCTACGCTTCTTCCACACTCCCGGATCATCCCCCGGAGCCCCTCATGATCCGCGCCACTCACGGACCAGGCCGCGCCCTGCTCGCCACCCTCGCCCTCTGGCCGGCGCTGAGCCACGCCGAGGCGCCCGGCTGGTCGCTGCTCAGCCGCAACTATTTCCTGCACAGTGACTTCCGCTCGCCCTCCGGCAGCGGCCAGAACTACCGCCAGGAATGGGCCCAAGGCTTCATCGGCGAGGTCCGTTCCGGCTTCACCGAAGGCACTGTCGGCGTCGGCATCGATGCCCATGGCTTTCTTGGCCTCAAGCTCGACGGCGGCCGCGGCCATAGCGGCACCGGCCTGCTGCCACGCGACAGCGATGGCCGCGCCGAGTCCGAGTACTCCAGCGCCGGTGCCGCGCTCAAAATGCAGTTAGGCAACACCCAACTGCGCTATGGCGAGATGATGGTGGAAACCCCGGTGTTCGACACCGGTGACAAACGCCTGCACCCGGAATACGCCACCGGCTGGTGGGTGGAAAACACCGACCAGCCCGACTGGCGCCTGCAGGCCGGGCGTTTCACTGCCTTCAACAACCAGGACAACAGCTCCACCCACGACGACTTCAGCGGCTACGGCGCGACCACCCACAACCGGGCCATCAGCCTGGCCGGTGCCACCTTCGCACCCAACGGGCCGTTCGGCGCCGCAGTGTATGCCGGGCAGCTGGAAAACACCTGGCGCCAGGCCTACCTCAACCTGAACGTGGCCGAGGGCAACTGGCGCCTGGACGGCAACCTGTACAAAACCCGCGACACCGGCAACGCCAGCGCCGGGGCGATCGACACCCTCGCCTACAGCCTGCTGGCCAGGTACAGCTTCGGCACCCAGGCGCTGAGCCTGGCCTACCAGAAGGTCGAGGGCGACACCCCGTTCGACTTCGTCGGCGGCGACGCCATCTACCTGGCCAACGCGATCAAGTACGCCGACTTCAACGGCCCTGGCGAGCACTCGTGGCAACTGCGCTATGACCTGAACTTCGCCACCCTCGGCGTACCTGGCCTGAGCCTGATGGGCCGCTATGTCAGCGGCCGCGGCATCGACGGCAGCCATGCGCCGGCGGACGGCGCCTATGTGAACCAGTACGGCGACGGCGGCAAGCACTGGGAACGCGACATCGACCTGAAATACGTGGTGCAGTCGGGGGCTGCCAAGGACCTGAGCCTGTCGTTCTCCCACGTCAGCCACCGCGCCAACCAGGCCCAGGCGGGCAATGATATCGACCGCATCTACCTGATCATCGAATACCCACTCAAAGGCAGCTTCTGACATGAGTACATCCCCTTCAGGTGCCTGGAGCCCGTTGCGTAACACCACCTTCCGCATGCTGTGGATCGCCACCATCGCCTCCAACATCGGCACCTGGATGCACGAGGTGGGCGCCGGCTGGCTGATGACCACGCTGTCGGCCAGCCCGCTGCACGTGGCGTTGATCCAGGTAGCCGGCTCGTTGCCGATGTTCTTCCTGGCCCTGCCGGCGGGCGCAGCGGCGGACATCGTCGACAAACGCCGCTACCTGTTGCTGGTGCAACTGTGGATGTCTTGCGTAGCGGTTGTGCTGGCGGCCCTGACCTTGCTCGGGATGATGAACGTCACCTTGCTGCTGGTGCTGACCCTGGCACTGGGCATTGGTACAGCACTGATGATGCCGGCGTGGAGCGCACTGACACCGGAACTGGTGGGCAAGGAGGACCTGGCCAACGCGGTGGCGCTTTCCAGTGTCGGCATCAACGTGTCACGGGCCATCGGCCCGGCACTGGCGGGGGTGGTGGTGAGCATGGTCGGCCCGTGGCTGACCTTTGCCCTGAATGCCATCTCGTTCGCGGGTGTGATCCTGGTGTTGTTCCTGTGGAAGCGCGAGGTGAAGGAACCACTGCTGCCGGCCGAACGCTTCGTTGGCGCCATGCGCACTGGGCTGCGCTTTGCCCGCAGCGCCAAGCCTTTGCAGGCCGTGATGCTACGCGCGTTGGCGTTCTTTTTCTGCGCCAGCGCCGGCACTTCGCTGCTGCCGCTGATCGTGCGTGGCGAGATGCGCGGCACCGCAGCGGACTTCGGCCTGCTGCTGGCGGCCATCGGTATTGGCGCAGTGGCGGGTGCCACCTTGCTGCCGCGCCTGCGTGAGCGCATCAGCCGTGACCGCCTGGTGTTACTGGCCAGCCTGCTGTATGCCCTGTTCCTGCTGGCCCTGGCGCTGGTGCGCAACTTCTATGCGCTGCTGCCCGCGATGCTGCTCAGTGGCGCGGCGTGGATCGCGGTGCTGTCCAACCTGCAGGTGGCTGCGCAGACTTCGGTGCCCGCCTGGGTAAGGGCGCGGGCTTTGTCGGTATACATTCTGATCTTCTTCGGCGCCATGGCCTGTGGCGGCCTGCTGTGGGGCACGCTGGCCAGCCATGCAACGATCACCTTCAGCCTGCTGCTGGCCGCAGGCGGCCTGGCGCTGGGTACCTTGCTGACCTGCAAGGTGACGCTGCCGGAAACCGAGGCAGAGGAGCTGACGCCGTCGCTGCATTGGCCGGTGCCGGTGCTCAGCGATGACATGGACACGGAAGTCGGACCGGTGATGGTCACCGTCGAGTACCACATCGCCCCCACCAAGGCCGAGGCCTTCCAGCAGGCGGCGCGGGAGCTGGAAGCGATGCGCAAGCGCAATGGCGCATTGTCGTGGGGGTTGATGCGGGACAGTGCTGATCCGGCGTTGTGGCTGGAGTTCTTCTTCGAGGAATCGTGGCTGGAGCATCTGCGGCATCACCACCGGGTGACCCGTGGTGAACTGAAGATCGAGGCGCGGGTCAGGATGCTGCAGACCGATGGGGTTGAAGTGCGGATTCGGCATTTGTTGGCTGGCGGGGAGCATAAGGCTCACCATTGATGCTGGCCTTTGCGGCCCTTTCGCTACAAGGACCGCGCAGCCCCCGTATGCGCGGGTTTACCCGCGAAAGGACCACAAAGGCCCCGTAGGTGCGGGTTACCTGCGAAAAGGCAGCAAAGGCCCTGTAGGAGCGGGTTTACCCGCGAAAGGGCCGGCACTGAAGACACAAGAAAGGGGCCAGTTATTGGCCCCCGTTCTTCACATCAGCTCAGCTTAGAAAGCGAAGCACGAACAGCCCAGCGCCCCCCAGAATCCCTGGAAATCATTGACCGGAACACTCGATTTGCGCGCCTTGTCATGGCTGTGTGCATGCACCCCGCACGGCCCCGAGCACTGGTGCACCGCGGCTGCCAACGATGGCGTACCAACGCGCCAGTGCCCAGGCACCTTGGTCACCGGCGACCACTCTGGCAGCACCGGCACCTGCGGCGGGCCAAGCTTGTCGAACTCGCCAGCACCGTACACCACCTTGCCATCAACGATGGTCAGCACCGACTCGATGCCCTTGATCGCCTCTTCATCGACACTGAAGAAGTCCAGCGACAATGCTGCCAGGTCAGCCAGCTGGCCTACCTTGATCTGGCCCTTCTTGCCTTGCTCGCTGGAGAACCAGGCGCTGCCCTGGGTGAACAGTTGCAGCGCGGTGTCACGGCTCAGGCCTTCCGGGTACAGCTCCATGCCACCGACCGTCTTGCCGCTGACCAGCCAGTACAGTGAGGTCCATGGGTTGTAGCTAGACACCCGAGTGGCATCGGTACCCGCGCCCACCGGCACGCCCATCTCGAGCATGCGTTTGATCGGCGGGGTCTGCTCGGCGGCCTTGGCGCCGTAGCGGTCGACGAAGTACTCACCCTGGAAGGCCATGCGGTCCTGGATGGCAATACCACCGCCCAGCGCACGCACGCGCTCGATGTTCTGCGGGGTGATGGTTTCGGCGTGGTCGAAGAACCAGGGCAGGCCGTTGAATGGAATGTCGCGGTTGACCTTCTCGAACACGTCGAGCATGCGCGTGATCGATTCGTTGTAGGTGGCGTGCAGGCGGAATGGCCAGCGCTGCTCGACCAGGTGGCGCACCACCGGCTCCAGTTCTTCTTCCATGGTCTGCGGCAGGTCCGGGCGCGGCTCGAGGAAGTCCTCGAAGTCGGCGGCAGAGAACACCAGCATTTCGCCCGCGCCATTGTGGCGCAAGAAATCGGTGCCGCTGTGCAGCTTGACGCTGGAGGTCCACTTCTTGAAGTCGTCCAGTTCTTCCTTGGGCTTCTGGGTGAACAGGTTGTAGGCGATGCGTACGGTCAGCTGGTTGTTGTCGGCCAGCTCCTGGATCACCGAGTAGTCATCGGGGAAATTCTGGTAGCCACCGCCGGCATCGATGGCGCTGGTCAGGCCCAGGCGGTTGAGTTCGCGCATGAACTGGCGGGTGGAGTTGACCTGGTACTCCAGCGGCAGCTTCGGCCCCTTGGCCAGGGTGGCGTAGAGGATCATTGCGTTGGGGCGGGCGATCAGCATGCCGGTCGGGTTGCCGAACTTGTCACGCTGGATTTCGCCACCTGGCGGGTTCGGGGTGCTCTTGTCGTAGCCGACGGCCTTGAGCGCAGCGCGGTTGAGCAGCGCGCGGTCATACAGGTGCAACAGGAACACCGGGGTATCGGGCGCAGCCTGGTTGATTTCTTCCAGGGTGGGCATGCGTTTTTCGGCGAACTGGAATTCGTTCCAGCCACCGACTACCCGCACCCACTGCGGGGTTGGCGTGCGCGCAGCCTGGTCCTTGAGCATGCGCAGGGCATCGGCCACGGACGGTACCCCTTCCCAGCGCAGCTCGAGGTTGTAGTTCAGGCCACCGCGGATCAGGTGCAGGTGCGAGTCATTGAGGCCCGGGATCACCGTGCGCTGCTTGAGGTCGATGATTTGCGTGGCGGCGCCCTTGTGGGCCATGGCCTCGGCGTCGCTGCCCACGGCGATGAAGCGGCCGTCCTTGATGGCGACGGCGGTCGCGGTGGGCTTTTCGCGGTCAACGGTGTGCAGTTTGCCGTTGAACAGAATCAGGTCGGCGGTCATGGAACCTCCTTGGCTGGATGCGTGAGCGGAACCGGCTTGGCCGGTGAAGGGCAATGCGGACCAGAGCGCGCCAGCGGCACCGAGCACAGTGCTGGTGGCGAGGAACTGGCGACGGGTCTTGTCGTTGCGATCCTGGGACATGGGCTTCTCCGACTAGGGGCCGGCAGGGGACTGCGAAGCATGCCGGTTGATGCAAGGCCTGGGCTTGAATGGATGTGCGGTGGGTTGAAGAAGGTTAGTCCTGGTCAAGCTTTTTGCTGCCTGGGCCGGCCTCTTCGCGGGTAAACCCGCTCCTACAACGTCTGCAGGAGCGGGTTCAGCCGCGAATGTTTCCCACATTTACCGCTGAAGGAACGCCAGCAGGTCCTCATTCAGTTGCTGTGCATGAGTCACTGCAAACCCGTGCGGCGCCCCGGCATACACCTTCAGCTCGGCGCCGCGAATCAGCTCCGCCGCCTGCTTGCCAGTGGTCTCGAACGGCACGATCTGGTCGTCATCGCCATGGATCACCAACGTCGGCACATCGACCTTGGCCATGTCGGGACGGAAATCGGTCTCCGAGAAGGCCGTCACACAGTCCAGGGTGCCTTTGATTGACGCCATCAGCGCAATGTTCAGGGTCTGCGTCTGCACACCCTGGGACACCTGCTGCCCATGGTTCAGGCCGTAGAACGGCGTGGCGAAATCGGCGATGAACTGCGCGCGGTCGGCACGCAGGCCGGCCTGGATGCCCTCGAACACCGACAGGTCGACACCGTCAGGGTTGTCCTCACGCTTGCCGAACACTGGCGTCACCGCGCCCAGCAACACCAGCCCGGCCACCCGCTCGCTGCCGTGGCGGGCGATGTAGCGGCTGACATCACCGCCCCCCATCGAGAAGCCCACCAGGGTGACGTCGCGCAGGTCGAGGTGCTCGATCAGCTGGGCAATGTCATCGGCGAAGGTGTCGTAGTCGTAACCGTTCCACGGCTGGCTCGAGCGGCCGAAACCCCGGCGGTCGAAGGCGATGGCGCGGTAACCGCGGCTGGCCAGGAACTCCATCTGCGAGTCCCACATGTCGGCATCCAGCGGCCAGCCGTGGCTGAACAGCACGGGCTTGCCGCTGCCCCAGTCCTTGAAATAGATCGAAGTGCCATCGCGGGTAACGAACGTGCTCATAGCGGTATCTCCTTGAACGTTTCGAGATGAAGGCGTCGGCTCAGCCGCGCAGCCAGTTGGCGCAGCGGCGGGTTACCCAAGGCATGATGTAGAACACCACGGGCAGGATGACGAACAGGTTGACGATCAGGTTGCCGGTGATCACGCCGCCCAACTGCGGGAAGCGTGCAAACAGCGGCGCCAGCAGTTGCGGGATGACCATGGTCATCGGGCAGATCACCAGGTAGGTCAGCAGCGCCTGTTTCCAGCGCGGCGGTTGCGCTGCGGGGGTGCCCGGCGAGCTATCAAGCACCTTGTGTTGCAGGCATACGGTCACCACTTCGCGGTTGTCATGGAGTGCGGTGTTCATCGGCGTTCCTTGGGATGAGCTTGCCCGCATCCACTGTGCAACGGCGGACGGGCGCTGGATTGGATAGGTGTGCTGCCCTGGGCGGGCACCGATTGGCGGTGCCCGCGGCGTTTGCGCTTACTTGTTGGCGTTGAAGGCGTTGTAGCTGGTCATCAGGTTGCGGTAATCCGGAATGTGGTTGGAGCACAGCGCGGCCAGGCCTTCGATGTCGTTGCGCCAGTCGCGGTGCAGCTCACAGGCCACGCCGAACCAGGTCATCAGTTGCGCACCTGCCTGGCTCATGCGGTCGTGGGCGGCGTCGCGGGTCATGGCGTTGAAGGTACCGGAGGCATCAGTGACCACGAACACGTCGAACTCTTCTTCCAGGGCCGACAGGGCCGGGAAAGCTACGCACACTTCAGTCACAACGCCGGCGATGATCAGTTGCTTCTTGCCAGTGGCCTTCACGGCCTTGACGAAGTCTTCGTTGTCCCAGGCGTTGATCTGGCCAGGGCGGGCAATGTACGGGGCGTCCGGGAACAGGGCTTTCAGTTCTGGCACCAGTGGGCCGTTGGGGCCTTGCTCGAAGCTGGTGGTGAGGATGGTCGGCAGGTTGAAGAACTTGGCCAGGTCGGCCAGGGCCAGCACGTTGTTCTTGAACGCGTCCGGCTCGATGTCGCGGACCAGGGACAGCAGGCCAGCCTGGTGATCGACCAGCAGTACGGCGGCGTCGTCTTTGTTCAGGCGGTTGTATTTGAAGTGGGTCATGGGGGTAGCTCCTAAGGGTTTTGATGTTCAGTAAGTTGGGTGTTTCGCGTTGATGGGAGAAGATTAAAACCATCACCTTTGGAGCGGTAGATAGCGGTTTTTGGCTTTAGCGTTCTGTTTTGGGAACGATAGATTGGCGTTGGTTTTGCTGGCCTTTTCGCGGGCTCGCCCGCTCCCACAGGGATCGCACAAGGTTCAAAACCAGCGCTTTACCTGTGGGAGCGGGCAAACCCGCGAAGGGGCCAGCACAGGCTTGCATTGCCTGCCCGGCAAACCTGCTCTATTACTACCCACAGCCCTCCCCTCACCCCCGAGACCACCATGCTGGCGTTCATCCAGTCGTCCCCGTTGTTGCTCGGTTGCGCCCTGATCCTGCTCGACCTCGTGCTTTGGCAACTGATCCCCATTCAGCGTCATGCCTGGCGCATCAGCGCGCGCCTGGTGATCTTCCTGCTGTTCAGCGCGGTGCTGATGGCCGCCGGCATGAGCCCGCTGCAACCACCGCCGTGGCCCGACGATCTTTCGCGCAACCTGATGGCCACGGTATTGGCCATCGGCTGGTGGCTGTTCGGTGCGCGCACGGTGACCGTGGTGTTCGGCCTGTTGCTGGTGGCCCGTGGCAGCCATGGCGGGCGCTTGCTGCAGGATGTGCTGGGGGCGTTGATCTTCCTCGCCGCCGTGGTCGCGGCCGCAGGCTACGTGCTGCAACTGCCGGTGAAGGGCCTGCTGGCCACCTCCGGGGTAATGGCCATCGTCATCGGCCTGGCGCTGCAGAGCACACTGGCTGACGTCTTCAGCGGCATCGTGCTGAACACCACGCGGCCCTATCAGATTGGCGACTCAATCTCCATCGACGGCACCGAAGGCAAGGTCCTGGACATCGACTGGCGCGCCACGCGCCTGCTGACCGGTACCGGCAGCCTGGCGGTAATCCCTAACTCGGTGGCGGCCAAGGCGCGGCTGCTCAACCACAGTCGCCCGGCCGATGTGCACGGGGTATCGATCAGCGTGGTGGTCCCGGCCAAGGTGCGGCCCAAGCGCGTGTTCGATGCGCTGGAAAAAGCCTTGCAGGGCGTCAGTGCCATCCTTGCGACCCCGAAGCCGAAGGTGACGGTAAAGGCCTCGACTCTGGAGTCGGTGGAGTACGAGGCCAGCGGCTTCGTGGCCGATGCGGGCACCAAGGGCGATGCACGTAACCAGTTGTTCGACCTGGCGCACCGGCATCTGGAGGCCAGCGGGGTGATGTGGAACGTCGACCTGGCTGTGCCGCCGCGCAGCCGCCAGCGCGAGGTGCTGGATGAGGTTCGAGTGTTCCGCTCGCTAAGTGATGAAGAGCGCGATGCGTTGAGCCAGCGCATGACTGCAGTCGAGTACCTGGCGGACCAGGTGATCCTGGAGGTGGGCGAGCATTCCGATCATCTGCTGGTGATTGGCAGCGGTGTGGTATCGGCCTCGGTGCGCGACGGAGACAAGCGGCTGGAGGCCGGGCGCATGGGGCCGGGAGAGGTGCTTGGGATCGAGGGGATCATCGACGACGAAGATTCGCTGGCCGAATTCCGCACGCTGACCAGTTGCGTGCTGTACCGGATCGACAAGGAACAGGTGAAGAGCTGTTTGCAGCAGCGTGGCGAAGTGCAGACGGCGTTGAGCAAATTGCAGCGGTTCCGGCGGCAGAGCCGGGAGTCGTTGTTGCTGCAGAAGCCGGCCCTGATCAAGAAAGGTGGCTTCCTCAGCTGGCTGCACAAGTAAGCCTGTGCTGGCCTCTTCGCGGGTAAACCCGCGCCTACAGGTTCACCACAGCCCTCTCAGGCGGTGAACAATTTGTAGGAGCGGGTTTACCCGCGAATAGGCCAGTACTTACAACACAACCCTCAGGCACTGCCCCGCGTGGTACAGCGAGAAGCCAGACTCGTAGAACGCCGTCCGCAGCGAAGGCGCGCTCACACCGCTCATCGGCGAAAACGGAATCGGCAGGCTGTCCGCCTCGCCCTTGAGCAGGAACTCGGCAAACGCCCGGCCAATCACGGTGCCGGTGGTATTACCGCGCCCGTTGTACCCGGTCACCGCCACCAACCCAGGCGCCGGCTCGAACAGGCGCATCAGGTGGTCAGGCGTGAAGTCGATGCAGCCGGTCCAGTGCATTTCCCACTCGACCTTGCCCAGCTCCGGGTAGTAATGGCCCTGGATGCGGTCGGCCCAGCTGCGCACGAACCACGCCGGCTTGTTGTCGACCCGGCCCAGGCTGCCGAGCAGCAGGCGGCCCTGATCGTCGCGGCGGATGCTGCTGAGCACGGTGCGGGTGTCCCACGAACCTTGGCCATGTGGCAGCACCTTGTCGGCTGCGGTGCCCTGCAGCGGTTTGGAGGCTACCTGATAGTAATAACCGCGGAAGAACTGCTTCTGCAGGTTGCTCCAGTCGCCTTCGGTGTAGGCGCCGGTGGAAATCACCACCTTTTCGGCGCGCACAGCGCCACGCGCAGTCTTCACCCGCCAGCCATCACCTTCACGCTCCAGGCCTTCGACCGAAGACTGCTGGAAAATCTTGCCGCCCAGGCGCGTTACAGCAGCCGCCAAACCCTGGGTGTAGCCCATGGGGTTGATGGTGCCAGCACGGCGATCAAGCAGCGCAGCGGAAATCTTGTCAGTACCGCAGTATTCCTGGCATTGGGCACCGGTCAGCAGCTCGACGTCGGCACCTCGGCGGCGCCATTGTTCGTGACGCGCTTCGAGGTCGGCGATACCGGTGGCGTTGTGCGCCATGTGCAGCGTGCCTTTGTGCTGGGCCTGGCAGTCGATGCCGAGGCGCTCGATCATGGCGAACACTTCAGCCGGGGCTTCGCCAAGCACCTTGTTCAGACGGCTGCCCTGCTTCTGGCCAAGGGTGGCCTCGACGTCGTCGGGGCGGATCCACGTGCCGGCGTTGACCAGGCCGACGTTGCGCCCGGAGCCACCGTGGCCGATCTTCCAGGCCTCCAGCACAATCACCGACTTGCCCTGTTCGAGCAGGTGGATGGCCGCCGACAGGCCGGTAATGCCGCCGCCGATCACACAGACATCGGCCTTGTGCTCACCGGCCAGGGCCTGGGCGGCGACGGTCGGTTTGCTGACGTGTTCCCACAAGCATTGTTGACGCAGTTCGGACATGGCCGGCTCCAGCAATTTGTTCTTGTTGGGGCCGCAGGGCGGCCCATTCGCGGGTAAACCCGCTCCTACAGGGGTCGGTGTCGCTTGGACGAACCCTGTAGGAGCGGGTCTACCCGCGAACCGGGGGCCAGGCCCCCGGCCATGCAGCATCAATACATCAGTCGAACACGATACCCTGCGCCAGCGGCAGCTCGCGCGAGTAGTTCACGGTATTGGTCTGGCGACGCATGTAGCCTTTCCAGGCATCCGAGCCCGACTCACGGCCACCGCCGGTTTCCTTCTCGCCACCAAACGCACCGCCAATCTCGGCGCCGCTGGTACCGATGTTGACGTTGGCGATGCCGCAGTCGCTGCCCGAGGCGCTCTGGAAGCGCTCGGCTTCACGGATGTCGGTGGTGAAAATGCACGACGACAGGCCTTGCGGCACTTCGTTGTTCAGGCGCAGGGCCTCCTCGAAGTCGTCGTAGGCCAGCACGTACAGGATCGGTGCGAAGGTTTCGTGGCGCACCACGTCACTTTGCGCCGGCATTTCAGCAATGGCTGGCGAAACGTAGTAGGCGTTCGGGTACTGGTCGGCCAGCTGACGCTCGCCACCAAATACCTGGCCACCTTCGTCACGGGCCTTGGCCAGTGCACCCTGCATGGCGTCGAACGACTGCTTGTCGATCAGCGGGCCGACCAGGTTGTCTTTACGTGGGTCGCCGATACGCACTTTGCCGTAGGCGGCTTTGACGCGGGCAACCACTTCGTCCTTGATCGAGCGGTGCACGATCAGGCGGCGCAGGGTGGTGCAACGCTGGCCGGCAGTGCCGACAGCCGAGAACAGGATGCCGCGCACGGCCAGGTCCAGGTCGGCGCTCGGGGCCAGGATCATGGCGTTGTTGCCGCCCAGTTCCAGGATGCTGCGGCCGAAGCGGGCAGCAACGCGTGGGCCGACTTCGCGACCCATGCGGGTGCTGCCGGTGGCGCTGACCAGCGGTACACGCGGGTCGTCGACCATGGCTTCGCCAGCTTCACGGCCGCCGATCACCAGTTGTGCCAAGCCAGCCGGAGCATCGCCGAAGGCTTTCAGGGCTTTTTCGAACAGCGCCTGGCAGGCCAGGGCGGTCAGCGGAGTTTTCTCGGACGGTTTCCATACCACCGAGTTGCCGGCCACCAGGGCCAGGGCGGTGTTCCAGGCCCACACGGCAACCGGGAAGTTGAAGGCGCTGATCACGCCGACCACACCCAGCGGGTGCCAGGTTTCACGCATGTGGTGGCCCGGGCGCTCGGAAGCGATGGTCAGGCCGTACAGCTGGCGCGACAGGCCAACGGCGAAGTCGCAGATGTCGATCATTTCCTGCACTTCGCCCAGGCCTTCCTGGGTGATCTTGCCGGCTTCGATCGAGACCAGCTCGCCGAGGTCGGCCTTGTGCTCACGCAGCACTTCGCCGAACAGGCGCACCAGTTCGCCACGGCGCGGAGCCGGCACACTGCGCCAGGCTTCGAAGGCGCTCTGGGCCTGATCGATGCGGGCGATGGTCTCGGCCTTGCCGAGCAGTTTCACCGAGGCGATCTGGCTGCCGTCGATCGGCGTGTGAACAGGGTAGTCGCCCTGGGTGTAAGCCTCGGCGGCAACGCCAAGGCGCTCGAGCAATCCAGCAACCATTTGTGCATCTCCTACATCGGTGATGGGGTGGAAAAATGATGTGGATCAGTATTAATCCGATCACATAGGTACAACAAACGACCTTTATTCCGCATATCATTCCGTCAGGTAATGATTTGAGCCGCAGAGACCGCTATGTCAAAACGCCTGGTACCCTCCATGACCGCCCTGCAGTGCTTTGAAGCTGCAGCCCGCCATCTGAGTTTTACCCGTGCCGCTGAGGAACTGCACCTGACCCAGAGCGCGGTCAGCAAGCAGGTGGCGCAGCTGGAAGACATGCTGCGCCACCACCTGTTCCTGCGCATCCGCCGGCGCTTGCAGCTGACCCCGGCCGGCAGCCTGTACCTGGCCGAGGTCAACAAAATCCTCACCCAGGTGGACATGTCCAGCCGCTACGTACTCACCTACGGCGAGCAGACCGAGATATTGAAGGTAGCCACTCAACCGAGTTTTGGCGTGCGCTGGTTGATCCCGCACCTCAAGGGGTTTGGCAAACGGCACAGCAATATCCACCTGGACATTCGCAACGAAATGGAGCCGTTCGCCCTGCTGCAAGGCTCGGCTGACGTGGTGTTCTTCTATGGCCAGGGCACCTGGCCGGGGGCCACTTGCGTGGAGTTGTTTCGCGAAGAGGTGGTGCCGGTGTGTGCGCCAGAGCTGCTGGCCGGGCGCAAGCTGGCCGGTGCCGAGGAGCTGGCCGAGCTGGTGCTGCTGCAAAGCACCTCGCGCCCGGAGGCCTGGCATGAGTGGTTCCTGGAGCAGGACCTGCAGAGCGTCAGCGCCTACCACGGGCCGCGCTTCGATACGTTCTATATGGCGTTGAGCGCAGCACAGGCCGGGTGCGGGGTAGCGCTGGTGCCGCGCTACCTGGCGGCGAAGGAACTGGCCGACGGTAGCCTGGTGGTGCCGTGGAACCATGCGATGCGCAGTGCCGGGGCGCACTATCTGGCGTACGCTGAACATGCGGCGGAGGTGCCCAAGGTGCGGGCGCTGGTGGAGTGGATCCACGAACAGCTTCAGGCTTGAGGGCCTCTTCGCGGCTAAAGCCGCTCCTACGGGGCCCTGCGCAAGACCCCAACCTTGCACGGTCCCTGTAGGAGCGGCTTTAGCCGCGAAAGGGCCGTCGAGGTCGATCAAAAAAGGAATGACACACTCACTTTTTTTCGCTTGTGAGCAAAGTGCATTCCCAGCTTTCATGTAAGCGTCCGAACCCAACCAGGAAGCTAGCGATGCCCGCCAACGATTTCGTCAGCCCAGACAGCATCCGCGCGCAGTTCTCTGCCGCCATGTCGCTCATGTACAAACAGGAAGTGCCGCTGTACGGCACGCTGCTGGAGCTGGTGAGCGAAATCAACCAGCAGGTCATGGCCCAGCAACCCGAAGTGGCCGAGGCCCTGCGCTGGACCGGCGAAATCGAGCGCCTGGACCAGGAACGTCACGGCGCCATCCGCGTCGGCACCGCCGAAGAACTGGCCACCATCGCCCGCCTGTTCGCTGTCATGGGCATGCAGCCGGTCGGCTACTATGACCTCAGCTCCGCTGGCGTACCGGTGCATTCCACTGCCTTCCGCGCGGTGCACGAGCAATCGCTGCATGTCAGCCCGTTCCGTGTGTTCACCTCGCTGCTGCGCCTGGAGCTGATCGACAACCCGCAGTTGCGCGAGCTGGCACAGAGCATCCTGGCCAAGCGCCAGATCTTCACCTCCCGCGCCCTCGAACTGATCGCCCAGTGTGAGCGCGAGGGTGGCCTTGACACCGCGGATGCAGAGACGTTCGTGCAGGAGGCGCTGCACACCTTCCGCTGGCACCAGGACGCTACCGTTACGGCCGAGCAGTACCAGCAGCTGCACGACCAACACCGCCTGATCGCCGATGTGGTGGCCTTCAAGGGCCCGCACATCAACCACCTGACCCCGCGTACCCTGGATATCGATGCAATCCAGCTCGGCATGCCTGCCAAGGGCATCCCGCCGAAGGCCGTGGTTGAAGGCCCGCCCACCCGCCGCCACCCGATCCTGCTGCGCCAGACCAGTTTCAAGGCCCTGCAGGAAACGGTCGCCTTCCGCGACCAGCAAGGCCGCGAAGGCAGCCACACCGCGCGCTTTGGCGAAATCGAGCAACGCGGCGCGGCGCTGACGCCGAAAGGTCGCCAGCTTTACGACAAGTTGCTCGACGCTACCCGCGCTGTGCTGGGTGGCGCCCCGGCCGAAGCCAATGCCGAGCGTTACATGGCGCTGCTGCAGGCAAACTTTGCCGAATTCCCGGATGACCTGGCGCAGATGCGTGAACAGGGCTTGGCGTACTTCCGCTACTTCGCCACCGAGAAAGGCCTGGCCGCACGCGACCAGGAAGGCCGCCCGACCACCCTGCAAGGCTTGATCGACGCGGGCCACGTGCACTTCGAGGCGCTGGTGTACGAGGACTTCCTGCCGGTGAGTGCGGCGGGGATCTTCCAGTCCAACCTGGGTGACGATGCGCAGGCCGAATACGGCAGCAACGCCAACCGCGAAGCGTTCGAAGCGGCGCTGGGGTTGCAGGTACAGGATGAGCTGGCGCTGTATGCGCAAAGCGAGCGCCGGTCGCTGCAGGCCTGCGCACAGGCGTTGAACCTGGGCTCGATGTAAATTTGCACCGGCCTCTTCGCGGGCGAGCCCGCTAAGAGGCCGGTGCAGGTGATCAAAGAGGCGGCAGGATTTCCACATCCGGCAAATCCATTGCCGCCACCTCGCCTTCCAGGAACGCACTCAACCGCCGCAACCGCTCGCCGCCTCGCCGGGTGCGCGGCCACACCAGGTAGTAATCCATGCCGCTGGGCACCGCCGTCGGCCATGGCAGGCTCAAGCGCTTCTGCGCCACATCTTCGGCCACCATCAGCAAATCGCCCATGGATATTCCATAGCCACGCGCCGCGGCAATCATGCCCAGCTCCAGGGTATCGAACACCTGGCCGCCCTTGAGCGACACCTCGTCGCCAAGCCCCATACGCTCCAGCCATTCCCGCCAGTCACGCTTGTCCACCGTAGGGTGCAGCAGCTCGATAGAGGCCAGCCTACGTACATCCCAAGGTTCCTCGTCGAGCAGGTCCGGCGCACCGACCGGGATCAGTAACTCAGGGAACAGCTTGCGCACCTCCCACTCCGCCGGGAACACCCCATCACTGAGCAACACCGCGCAATCGAACGGCTCCTGGTTGAAGTCCACATGGTCGACATCCATCCAGGCACTGGTCAGTTGCACCTCATTGCCCGGCTGCAGGTGGCGAAAGCGGCTGAGGCACGCCAGCAACCAGCGCATGGTCAGGGTCGAGGGGGCTTTCATGCGCAATATGTCGTCTTCACCGCACAAGGTTTCACAGGCCCGCTCAAACGCCGCGAAGCCCTCGCGCACGCCCGGCAGCAGTACCCGCCCCGCTTCGGTAAGTTGCAGGCTGCGGCCACTGCGCACGAACAGGCGGCAGGCAAAATGCTCCTCCAGCGTACGGATATGCCGGCTGATGGCGCTTTGGGTGATAGAAAGCTCTTCGCCCGCACGGGTGAAGGAGCTTAGCCGCGCGGCAGCTTCGAATGCGCGCAGGGCATACAGCGGTGGTAGCTGGCGTGGCATGAGGCACCTGCAATATGGGCGTGTGAGGCAAATCACCGAGAAGCCTATATACATGAGTTCAACTCATGCCAACTATCGCTTTTATCCTTTTGTGCAAAGTTGACCGAAGCCTCAGAATCGCCCTTCGTTGATCACCCCAGAATGAAGGACTGCCCCCATGCACGTCGCGCCCACCACAGAACTCAAGGCTTTGCTGCGCCTGGCCGGGCCGCTGATTGCCTCGCAGTTGGCGCACATGCTGATGGTGCTGACCGACACCCTGATGATGGCCCGCATCAGCCCTCAGGCCTTGGCGGGGGGTGGCCTGGGGGCAGCCAGCTATTCGTTCGTATCGATCTTCTGCCTGGGCGTGATCGCCGCAGTCGGCACGCTGGTGGCCATTCGCAAGGGTGCCAACGACATCGAGGGCGCCACCCGGCTGGCGCAGAACGGCCTGTGGCTGGCCTGGGCCTTGGCGCTGTTCGCCGCGCTGGTGCTGTGGAATCTTGAACCTGTGCTGCTGCTGTTCGGGCAGAAGCCCGAGAACGTGGCCTCGGCCGCCGAATTTCTCACCCTGCTGCCACTGGCCCTGCCCGGCTATCTGACCTTCATGGCCTTGCGTGGCTTCACCAGCGCGCTGGGCCGCTCGACCCCGGTGATGGTCATCAGTTTGTTCGGCACGGTGCTCAACTACCTGTTCAACGTGGCACTGATCGAAGGCATGTTCGGCCTGCCCAAGCTGGGGCTGATGGGTATCGGTCTGGTCACTGCAGTGGTGTCGATGGGCATGGCCGCTGCCTTGGCGTTGTATATCCGCTGGCATCCGGCCTATACCGCCTACCCGCTGCGCAAGGGCCTGTCACGCCCATCACTGGCGGCCCTGCGCGAGCTGTGGCGGCTGGGCCTGCCGATTGGCGGTACCTACATGGTGGAAGTGGGCCTGTTCGCATTCGCCGCGCTGTGCATGGGCGTGCTGGGCAGCACCGAGCTGGCGGCGCACCAGATTGCCCTGCAGATCGTGTCTACGGCATTCATGGTGCCGACTGGCTTGTCCTATGCGGTGACCATGCGCGTCGGCCTGTACTACGGCGCTGGCAACCTGCTGGCGGCGCGCAGCGCCGGGCGGGTGGGCATCGGGTTCGGGGCCATGATCATGTTTGCCTTCGCCGCGCTATTCCTGCTGCTGCCCGAAGCACTGGTAGGGCTGTTCATCGACCGTAATGACCCGGCCTTTGCCGCGATCTTCCAGGTGGCCGTGCAGTTGTTGATGGTGGCGGCGTGGTTCGAACTGTTCGACGGCATGCAGACGATTGCCATGGGCTCGATCCGTGGCCTGAAAGATGCCAAGACCACCTTCCTGATCGGGCTGGTGTGCTACTGGCTGGTGGGGGCGCCGAGTGCCTGGCTGTTCACCTTTACGCTGGGCGGTGGTGCAGTAGGGATCTGGTGGGGGCTGGCGCTGGGGCTGGCATGTGCGGCGGTGGCGCTGACCTTTGGCTTTGAGTGGCGGATGAAGCGGTTGTTGGGGAAGGCTTGGGCTACCGGAAAGGCGACGGCTTCGGCCTGACGTGGGGGCCTCTTCGCGGGTAAACCCGCTCCTACAACGGCCTGTGTCCAACGCCGGTGTGTGTCCACCGCAGATCAGTGTGTAGGAGCGGGTTTACCCGCGAATACGGTGGTGGCGGCAACAGTGAACGTCTGGTGGAGATTGGCCAGCAGGCCCGGCCCATTCGCGGGTAAACCCGCTCCTACAGGACAGCCTCCAACTGGCGTCCGGGCGCCTGCAGCAAATACGCCATCAATTCCCCTATCGGTAGCGGTTTGCTGACCAGAAAACCCTGCACCTGGTCGCAGCCAAACCCGCGCAGCAACGCCAGTTGCTCTTCACTCTCCACACCCTCGGCCACCACCTCGAGGTTGAGGTTGTGCGCCAGGTTGATCATGGCGTGTACCAGCTTGCGGTTCTCTTCACGCATTTCCATTTCCGCAACAAAGCTGCGGTCCACCTTGAGCAAGGTGATCGGCAGGCTGTTGAGGTGCACGAACGAAGAAAACCCGGTGCCGAAATCATCGAGGGAGAAGCGCACGCCCAGGCGACCCAGCGCGTCCATGGTCTGGCGCACCACCTCGTTGCGGCGCATCACCGCCGTCTCGGTCAGCTCGAACTCAAGCCAGCGGGCATCCACACCGTGCTCGAGGATCAGGCGACTCAACGTGGCCAGTAGCTGGCTGTCCTGGAACTGGCGGAAACTCAGGTTGACCGCCATGTGCAGCGGTTCCAGGCCACGCTCGCACAATGCCTGCATGTCACGCAGGGCACGGGAAATAACCCAATAACCCAAGGGCACGATCAGGCCGCTCTGCTCGGCCAGTGGCACGAACTCACTGGGTGGCAGCAGCCCGCGCTCGGCATGGCGCCAGCGCACCAGCGCCTCCAGGCCAACAATGCGCCCGTCAGCCAGGTTCAGGCGGGGCTGATAGTGCAGCTCCAGTTCGTCGCGGCGCAGGGCGCGGCGCAACTCGCTTTCCAGGTCGGCAAGGCTGCGGGCGTTGCGGTTGATGCGTTCGTTGAACACATGGAAGGTGCAGCCCTGGCTGCCCTTGGCCTGACGCATGGCGATGTGCGCGTGCCACATCAGCGGATCGGCGCCGCTCTGCGCGCGAGCATGTGCAAGGCCCAGGCTGCAGCCCAGCAGCAGGCTTTCGCCGTCGATCCAGTAGGGCTCTGCCAAGGCCTCGACGATGCGTTCGGCAATCCATTCGGCGCGGTTGGCATCGCGACGGGTGTCGATCAGCAGGGCGAACTCGTCGCTACCCAGACGTGCCAGCTGGTCGCCCGCCTCCAGCTGATGCTTCAGCCGTGCCACCACCTGCAGGATCAACCGGTCACCGCTCTGGTGGCCCAGGGCGTCGTTGACGTGGCGGAAGTTGTCCAGGTCCAGGTGGCCAAGCGCGACACCACGGCCTTCGTTTTCGGCCAGGCGTGCATTAAGCAAAGCCTGGAAGCCCTGGCGGTTGGCGATGCCGGTCAGCGGGTCCTGCTCGGCAAGGCGCTGCAAGGTGGCGACCAGCACCCCTCGCTCTCGCACATGGCGCAGTGAGCGGCGCAGGGTATCGGCGTTGAGCTGGTCGCGCACCAGCCAGTCACTGACAGCGCTGGGCGCTGCCTCAGGCTCGTGTTCAAGCAGCAGAATAGTCGGCAGCTCGCAACGCCCGGGGGCGGGCTGCAAGGCGGGTGTTGCCAGCACGACGGCCTGGCGATCATGGCTGAACAGGCTGTCGACCGCCTCCCAGTTTGGCGCAGTCAGTAACACGGCGCTGCCCCCCAGTGCGGGCATGCACGCGTGCAACGAGGCAGCCCATTCCGGCTCATCGGCCAACAGCAGCAAACGCAAAGGTTCGACAGGCGTGGACAAGCGGGCTCCTTAGGGCTTGACGGTGCAACGAGATCTGGAGGGGATGCTACTGCATTCAATGAAAATGATTTTCACTTTTATACATGGTTTTTTCGAGCGTAGCATTCCGACGTATTTTGTCGTGCATCCTGCGCGAAACGAGTCAAACCGGCAAATATGATTTTTTCAGCTACTAGCATTAGTGACACTAATAATTAGGCGGACAAAAGTCTGACTCAGACGTCAGACGGTCGCGCCACAACGGCCCCATGCCTGTTAGAATGCGCGGCTATTTTCTGGCGACCCCCGGTTTCTAGCATGTCCCGACTCAATCCCCGGCAGCAGGAAGCCCGTGACTATGTCGGCGGCCCTCTTTTGGTGCTCGCCGGTGCAGGTTCGGGCAAGACCAGCGTGATCACGCGCAAGATTGCCCACCTCATCCAGAACTGCGGCATCCGCGCCCAGTACATCGTGGCGATGACCTTCACCAACAAGGCCGCGCGCGAGATGAAGGAGCGGGTCGCCACCTTGCTGCGCCCGGGCGAAGGCCGTGGCCTGACCGTGTGTACGTTCCACAACCTGGGCCTGAACATCATCCGTAAGGAACACGAGCGCCTGGGCTACAAGCCGGGTTTCTCGATCTTCGACGAGTCCGACATCAAGGCGTTGCTGTCGGACATCATGCAGAAGGAATACTCCGGCGACGACGGCATCGACGAGATCAAGAACATGATCGGTGCCTGGAAGAACGACCTGGTCCTGCCGCCAGAAGCCCTGGAAAAGGCGCGCAACCCGCGCGAGCAGACCGCCGCCATCGTCTACACCCACTACCAGCGCACGCTCAAGGCGTTCAACGCGGTGGACTTCGACGACCTGATCCTGCAGCCGGTCAAGCTGTTCCAGGAGCACCCCGAGGTGCTGGAGCGCTGGCAGAACCGCGTGCGCTACCTGCTGGTGGACGAATACCAGGACACCAACGCCAGCCAGTACCTGCTGGTGAAAATGCTGATCGGCATGCGCAACCAGTTCACCGTGGTGGGCGACGACGACCAGTCGATCTACGCCTGGCGTGGTGCGCGCCCCGAGAACCTGATGCTGCTCAAGGAGGACTACCCCTCCCTGAAGATCGTCATGCTCGAACAGAACTACCGCTCCACCAGCCGCATCCTGCGCTGCGCCAACGTGTTGATCGCCAACAATCCGCATGCGTTCGAAAAGCAGCTGTGGAGCGAAATGGGCGTGGGCGACGAGATCCGCGTGATCCGCTGCAAGAACGAGGAAGCCGAGGCCGAACGCGTGGCCATGGAAATCCTCACCTTGCACCTGCGCACCAACCGCCCGTACAGCGACTTTGCCATCCTTTACCGCGGCAACTACCAAGCCAAGCTGATCGAACTGAAGCTGCAGCACCACCAGGTGCCGTATCGCCTGTCGGGCGGTAACAGCTTCTTCGGCCGCCAGGAGGTCAAGGACCTGATGGCCTACCTGCGCCTGCTGGTGAACCCGGACGATGACAACGCCTACCTGCGGGTAATCAACGTGCCGCGCCGCGAGATCGGCTCCACCACCCTGGAAAAGCTCGGCAACTACGCCACCGAGCGCGGCATTTCGATGTACGCCGCCAGCGAAGAGCTGGGCCTGGGTGAGCACCTGGACGCGCGCTACACCGAGCGCTTGCAGCGTTTCAAGCACTGGCTGGACGGGGTGCGCCACAAGGTTGCCCTGGAAGACCCGATTGCCGCGCTGCACGAGATGATCCGCGACATCGACTACGAAAACTGGATCCGCCAGCAGACCGCCAGCGACAAAGCTGCCGAGTTCCGCATCAGCAACGTCTGGTTCCTGGTCGAAGCGCTGAAGAACACCCTCGAGAAGGACGAAGAGGGTGACATGACCATCGAGGACGCCATCGGCAAGCTGGTGCTGCGCGACATGCTCGAGCGCCAGCAGGAAGAGGAAGAGAACGCCGAGGGCGTGCAGATGATGACCCTGCATGCCTCCAAGGGCCTGGAATTCCCCTACGTGTTCATCATGGGCATGGAAGAGGAAATCCTCCCGCACCGCTCCAGCATCGAGGCCGACACCATCGAAGAGGAACGCCGTCTGGCCTACGTGGGTATCACCCGCGCGCGCCAGACCCTGGCCTTCACCTTCGCCGCCAAGCGCAAGCAGTACGGTGAAATCATCGACTGCACGCCCAGCCGGTTCCTCGACGAACTGCCACCGGACGACCTGGCCTGGGAGGGCCTGGACGATGCGCCGGTCGAGGTGAAGGCCGCTCGCGGCAACAACGCCCTGGCCGATATCCGGGCAATGCTCAAACGCTGATCAACCATTACTCTTTAACTTTGCCGCCTCCAGCGGCAACCTTTGTTACATCGAGGAAATCACAGTGGAAGCACTGCATCAGAAGATTCGCGAAGAAGGCATCGTGCTTTCCGATCAGGTTCTCAAAGTCGACGCGTTTCTCAACCACCAGATCGATCCGGCGCTGATGCAGCTGATCGGTGACGAGTTTGCCCGCCTGTTCGCCGATGCCGGCGTGACCAAGATCGTCACCATCGAAGCCTCGGGCATTGCCCCGGCGGTGATGACCGGTCTGAAACTGGGTGTGCCGGTCATCTTCGCTCGCAAGCACCAGTCGCTGACCCTGACCGAGAACCTGCTGACCGCCTCGGTGTATTCCTTCACCAAGCAGACCGAGAACACCGTGGCCATCTCGCCGCGTCACCTCAACAGCAGCGACCGCGTGCTGGTGATCGACGACTTCCTGGCCAACGGCAAAGCCTCGCAGGCGCTGATCTCGATCATCAAGCAGGCAGGTGCCACCGTGGCGGGCCTGGGTATCGTGATCGAGAAGTCGTTCCAGGGCGGCCGTGCCGAACTGGATAGCCAGGGTTACCGCGTTGAATCGCTGGCCCGGGTGAAGTCGCTGGAAGGTGGTGTGGTCAGCTTCATCGAATAAGGCCTCACCGCCCCGGCGTAGGAACGGGTTTACCTGCGAATGCGATGGCAGATTCAATATCGCATTCGCGGGTAAACCCGCTCCTACACGGGGCCAGTGTGCGCAAACGATTATCCTGTCGCCTGTAACCCTGCCAGCAGTAGCCGCTGATAAAGCTCCTCTTTCAACCCTTGCGGAACCTCCAGCCCCATCCGCGCCAGATGCCGCTCATACCCTTCCGGCCCCGGTGCATCCAACGCTGCCTTGCCCAGCTCCAACACCTCGCTCAGCTTGAACTTGCTCTTCAACCAGTTCAGCGCCCGCAACAGATCCCGCTCCTCGACCGTAAAGTCCGTGCCCATCGGATACTCCGGGAACAGCCGCGCATGCTGTGCCCTGATCGCCTCCAGGCGTTGCGGGGTATTGTCGGTAAAGCGCGCCTCCAGCTGAAAGTCGTCGGCAAGCTTGCCAGCGTCTTTGGCCTGCTTGATCAGGCCCGGCTGGAACCGCGAATCGCTCACCGCCAACAACCGCGCAATCACTTCGCTGTCAGTCTGCCCACGCAAGTCAGCAATGCCGTACTCGGTCACCACGATATCGCGCAGGTGCCGGGGAATGGTGCAGTGGCCATAGGTCCAGAACAGGTTCGAGGTCACCTCCCCGCCTGCCTCGCGCCAGCTGCGCAAGAGCAGGATCGAACGCCCGCCCTCCAGCGCATGGCCCTGGGCAACGAAGTTGTACTGCCCGCCCACGCCACTGAGTACGCGGCCGTCTTCAAGCTGGTCGGCCACCCCGGCGCCGAGCAGGGTCATGCCAAACGCGGTGTTGATGAAGCGCGCATCACGACGTTGTCGGCGCTTGAGTGCCTCCTGCCCATAGAGCTCGTTGATGAAGCTGATACGGGTCATGGCAAACTGCGCGCGCTGCTCCAGCGGCATCTCGCGCAAGCGCTGGTAGAACGCTTGCGGGCCGAGGAAAAAGCCGCCATGCAGTATTGCGCCCTGCTCGTCCGCCGGGCGTCGTAGCAGCCCTGCTTCGGCCAGCACCAGCAGGCCGTTGACGAACATCTCGCTGCAGCCGTACAAGCCGTGGGTAAGGGTGTCCAGGCCCCCTTCTCGCTCGATCAACGCCTGCCACGGTCCGACATCCAGCGCCTTGAGCACCGCACGGTAACCGGCGTTGTCGCCCTGACGTGCCAGCAATGCCGCGGCAACCGCGTCGCCCATGGCACCAATGCCGATCTGCAGCGTACCGCCATCGCGTACCAGGCTGCTGGCGTGCAGGCCGATGCAGTGGTCCTGAATGCCAACCGGCATGTTTGGTGTGGAAAACAGCCGGCGTTGCTCGACTTCATCGAGCAGCAGGTCGAAGGCATCGATGGGCAGCTCGGCATCGCCTGGCATGTAGGGCAGTTCGGCATGCACCTGGCCCAGCATAAGGATGGTTTCGCCAGCCGCGCGGCGCTTGGCGATCATCGGCAGCAGGTCGAGGGTGATGTCTGGGTTGCAGGCCAGGCTCAGGTGCACGGGCTTTTCAGGGGTGGCGGCCACCAACTGGGCGATCAGGTTCAGGCCTTTGGCGTTGATATCCCGTGCGGCATGGCTGTAGTTGCTGCTGACGTAGTCCTGCTGCGCCGATTCGCTGTGCAGCAGGCTGCCGGGCTGCATGAAGAACTGTTCGACCCGAATATTGGGTGGCAACGTGTCGTTGCGCAGGTCTGCAAGGTAACTGAGCTCTTCGTAGTCAGCGAAGACACGCTCGACGAAGGGTTCGAGAAAGCGCCGCTGCAGGCCATCGCCCAGTGGCGGGCGGCCGAGGGAAAGTGCGGTATAGATGGTCAGGCGCCGTTCGGGCAGCTCGCGTACGCGGGCGTAAAGCGCGTTGACGAAGGCATTGGGTTTGCCCAGGCCCAAAGGCAGCCCCATGTGGATATGGGTTGGCAGCCGGGACAAAACCTGCTCGACAGCCTGGTCGATGGCGCAGAGGTGCATCTGGGCCTCCTGAAACATCCATGGGTTCAGGGGTTGGACATGAGCTCAAGCGGGTTGGTTGCCTAGGGCAAACGCTGGTCAACCCCACCTTACTTTAAGCGTCTTACTAATTAAAAATGGAAATTCCACTTCTTCGCTCACATGAACCTTGTGATACGCGCTCTTATCGATCGCTATCGCATTTTTATGAACATACCAATAGTCCTTACCGCGAACCCACGACTCAGACTCATGCACGTAAAACCCTACTATAGATCCGTCCTGGCCTGTGTAGTTGCTGGCCGCATCAATATTCGTTGTGCCATAAACGTGCGCGCCGTAAGATCCATTCTTTGCATTGCGAGGATCAAGCCCGTTCAACAATGATTGAACATGCTTTTCCTGAGTGCCATGCACCATCCTCAATACATAGCCATCCGGCACACTTTTCGGCGATTTCACCACATTGATCTTGGTATGGGAAGGTATATTACTGTATGTCTTGGTAATTACTTCAGTTTCAAAAACAATCGCCCGGTGCAATTTACCAAGCGTCGTAGGTTTTTTCTTTGGAAAAAAATACCTGAACAATCGCGAGATAGGTTTGAATAAAGAGAAATAACCACTCGGATCTTCCCGGTTTACCGGATCCCCTAGACAGTAGGCATATGAGTTCAGACCACCCGCTGCGAACGGGCTCATGCTGTCGGGGCTAATGAAGCGCATCAATGATGGGTTAAATGCCCGACGGCCATTACCCAATAGATAACAGCCGGTAACAGGGTCCGGTCGCCCACCATTAAAACCGAGCACGGCGTGGAAAATCGAGAGATAGCCATAAGGCGAATAGGCCAGATGCCGAAGGGCGCTGCCGGGGATCAGCTTTTGCGGCTGTGTTCGACCGGCTGCATGTTGCTCGGGACAGTTATCGCCCAGATCCATTGTTAGCCACCACTGCAATCAGAAGCGTCAGTGTTCTTCAGAACCCTGAAAAATAGAACTGGTAAAAATGCTAGTTCTCATGGAATCAGGCTCAGCCCGATCGGGGCTTCTGGAGACATCCATGGACATGGCTCTAGCGGGTTGGTTGCCTGTGCTGGACCTTTCGCGGGCATCACAAAAACAAAGCCCGCCATCAACGGCGGGCCTCATGCAATTCAGCTGTAAATCACAACCCGGACATTTTCTTGATCGCCCCTTTCAGGTCTTCATCCGAGCAGTCTGCACAGGTGCCCTTTGGCGGCATGGCGTTGATGCCAGTAATGGCCTTGGCCAGGATGCCATCCAGGCCGCCCTGGTGGTCGGCGCGTTCTTTCCACGCGGCGGTGTCACCAATTTTAGGCGCGCCGAGCAAGCCGCTGCCATGGCAGGCATTGCAGTGCTTGGCGATGATTTCATCCGGCGTCTTGGCTCCCCCGCCACCCGCTGCAGCGGCCACTTCCATGCCTTTGCACTCCTGGCCCTGGACGCACACCTGGCCAACCGGCTCCAGGCGTTTGGCGATGTCGTCATTGGTCGCAGCGGTTGCGCTCATTGCCCAGAGGGCGAATACGGCTGCTGGTACGGCCAGCATCTTCTTGATTTGATTCACGCGAACACCCTCATGGTGGCTAATCACGCTCGCGGCCACGGATCGGCGAGCGTTGAAAAGTATAGCGGGAACCCAGAGGCCGTGAAACGACCCCACACAGGAAAGGGGTATTGCCGAATCAATGCACTGCGCTGGATCAAAAGTTTGAAGGCGTCGCCGCACTGATCAGCCGCGCCGGCTGGTCGAATGGGTTGCGGAAGCGGTGCGGGCGGGTGCTTTCGAAGTAGTAGCTGTCGCCTTCTTCGAGAACGAAAATCTCGTTGCCGACCACCAGTTCCAGGCGGCCTTCAAGCAGGATACCGGTCTCCTCGCCGTCGTGGGTCAGCATCTCGGCACCGGTGTCCGCACCTGGCGGGTACACCTCGGTCAGAAAAGCGATGGCACGGTTGGGGTGCGACTTGCCCACCAGCTTCATGGTCACCGCACCGTCCGAGATATCGATCAGCTCGTGGGCCTTGTAGACGATCTGAGTCGGGCTTTGCGGCTCCAGCTCGACCGAAAAGAATTCGACCATGGACATGGGAATGCCGCTCAGCACTTTGCGCAGCGAGCTGATAGAGGGGCTTACGCTGTTCTTCTCGATCATCGAGATGGTGCTGTTGGTCACGCCAGCACGCTTGGCGAGTTCGCGCTGCGACAGGCCCTTGAGCTTGCGGATGGCTTGCAGTCGTTCGCCGACGTCCAAAGCTGGAGCCTCCTGAAACGGTGAAAGGGGGGTGGATGTGAACGATATCATGGCAATGCCGTTCAGTATTTACAACACACCGCCCCCAACCTGTCCGCTTCAGCGTCTCATTCGCCGACGTAGTCCCGTGGTACTCGCTTCAGGTTGCAGAAGATCTGGTACGGAATGGTGCCCGCCTGTGCGGCCACTTCACTGGCCAGCACCTGCTTGCCCCAGAGTTCGACCGGGCTGCCGACAGTGGCTTGCGGTACGTCGGTGAGGTCGATGCTGAGCATGTCCATCGACACCCGGCCGATCAGGTGGGTACGCTTGCCGGCGACCAGCACTGGGGTGCCGTTGGGCGCCTGGCGCGGGTAGCCATCGGCATAGCCCATGGCGACCACACCCACGCGGGTCGGCCGAGGGCTGACGAACTTGGCACCATAGCCCACCGGCTCGCCGGCAGGCAGCTCGCGCACGCTGATCACCCGCGATTGCAGGGTCATCACCGGTTGCAGGCGTGCGGCCTCGGCCTGCGCCACTTCGAACGGCGTGGCGCCGTACAGCATCAGGCCTGGGCGTACCCAGTCGCTGGGCGCTTGCGGCCAGCCCAGCACGCCGGGTGAGTTACGCAGGCTGCATTCGGCGGCCAGGCCCTGTCGGGCAGCTTCGAACACGGCAATTTGCTGGGCGGTAGCGTCAGCGTCCAGTTCGTCGGCGCGAGCGAAGTGGCTCATCAACACGATGCGCGAAACCTTGCCACTGGCCAGCAGTCGCTGGTAGGCATCGTGGTAGTCCTTGGGGTGCAGGCCAACGCGGTGCATGCCACTGTCCAGCTTCAGCCAGACGGTGAGCGGCTTGTGCAGCGGGGTTTTCTCGATGGCTTCCAGCTGCCACAGCGAGTGCACCACGCACCACAGGTCGTGCTCGGCGATCAGTGCCAGTTCGCTGGCTTCGAAAAAACCTTCCAGCAGCAGCACCGGGGCATTGATACCGGCGGCGCGCAGTTCCAGTGCCTCCTCGATGCAGGCCACCGCAAAGCCGTCGGCCTCGGCCTCCAAGGCCAGGGCGCAGCGCACGGCGCCGTGGCCATAGGCGTCGGCCTTGATCACGGCGAGGGCTTTGGCACCGGTCAGTTCACGGGCCAGACGGTAGTTGTGGCGCAGGGCCTGGAGGTCGATCAGGGCGCGGGCGGGACGCATGGCGGCTGCCTTATGGTGGTTCGGGTTGAAATCGGTGGTGGATTCTTCGCGGGCTTGCCCGCTCCCACAGGTCGTGCACAGCTTTCAAAAGCGGTGGTGTTCCTGCGGGAGCGGGCAAGCCCGCCAATGGGCCGGCACAGGCTATTACTGCTGGTGAGCCGGCGCGCTTTGCCCGTGCTTGGCCACTTCCCGGCTGTTGCCATACCGGGAGATATCCAGGCCTTCGGCACTGATCTGCGGCTTCTTGCGCGCAATCAGGTCGGCCAGCAAGCGACCGGAACCGCACGCCATGGTCCAGCCCAAGGTACCGTGACCGGTGTTCAGGAACAGGTTGCGGAACGCCGTGGCGCCCACGATCGGCGTGCCGTCCGGGGTCGCCGGGCGCAAGCCGGTCCAGAAGCTGGCCTGGCTCAAGTCACCGCCGCGAGGATAAAGGTCGTTGACGATCATCTCCAGTGTTTCGCGCCGGCGCGGGTTCAGCGACAGGTCAAAGCCGGCGATTTCAGCCATCCCGCCAACGCGGATGCGGTTATCGAAACGGGTGATCGCAACCTTGTAGGTCTCGTCGAGAATGGTCGAGGTCGGAGCCATGTCGGCGTTGGTGATCGGCACGGTCAGCGAATAACCTTTCAGCGGGTACACCGGAGCCTTGATGCCCAACGGCTTGAGCATCTGTGGCGAGTAGCTGCCCAGCGCCAGCACGTAGCGGTCTGCCGTCTCCAGCTTGCCGTCGATCCACACGCCATTGATGCGGTCACCGGCGAAGTCCAGGCGCTGGATGTCCTGGCCGAGGCGGAACTCCACGCCCAGCTTCAACGCCATGTCGGCGAGCTTGGTGGTAAACAGCTGGCAGTCGCCAGTCTGGTCGTTCGGCAGGCGCAGGGCGCCGGCCAGGATATCTTTCACGCCGGCCAGGGCGGGTTCGACGCGGGCAATGCCGTCGCGGTCGAGCAACTCGTAGGGCACACCGGACTGTTCGAGTACGGCAATGTCCTTGGCCGCAGCATCGACCTGGGCCTGGGTGCGGAACAGCTGGGTGGTACCCAGGCTGCGGTTTTCGTAGTTGATGCCGGTTTCGGCGCGCAGTTCGTCGAGGCAGTCACGGCTGTACTCGGACAGGCGCACCATACGCTCCTTGTTCACCGCGTAGCGGCTGGCGGTGCAGTTGCGCAGCATCTGTGCCATCCACAGGTACTGGTCGACATCGCCCGTGAGCTTGATGGCCAGGGGAGCGTGACGCTCCAGCAGCCATTTGATGGCTTTGAGCGGTACACCAGGGGCAGCCCAGGGCGAGGCATAGCCGGGCGAGATCTGGCCGGCGTTGGCAAAGCTGGTTTCCATGGCCACCGCTGGCTGGCGGTCGACCACCGTCACTTCGAAACCTTGCCGGGCCAGGTAGTAGGCACTGGCGGTTCCGATTACACCGCTACCAAGTACCAGAACTCGCATCGTTTTATCCCTCACACGCGGCGCGCCGCACACTTTTATTGAAATGGCATGAATGGGCGCAGTATAGGAATTTGAGACCAGTGCAATTCACTATATAAAAGCCTATTATTGGCGAGAATTCTCGGCAAAATCGCCTTTCACGGAGGGGCATCCCCTATGAGAACCCAGCACCAGACCAAGCGTGAACTGGACAAGATCGACCGCAACATCCTGCGTATCCTGCAGAATGACGGGCGTATTTCCTTCACCGAACTGGGCGAGAAAGTTGGGCTGTCCACCACCCCTTGTACCGAGCGGGTTCGCCGCCTCGAGCGCGAGGGCATCATCATGGGCTACAACGCCCGCCTGAACCCGCAGCACCTCAAGGGCAGCCTGCTGGTGTTCGTGGAAATCAGCCTGGACTACAAGTCAGGCGATACCTTCGAGGAGTTCCGCCGCGCGGTCTTGAAGCTGCCCCACGTGCTGGAATGCCACCTGGTGTCGGGCGACTTCGACTACCTGGTGAAAGCGCGTATTTCGGAAATGGCCTCGTACCGCAAGCTGCTCGGGGACATCCTGCTGAAACTGCCGCACGTGCGCGAATCGAAGAGCTACATCGTAATGGAAGAGGTGAAGGAGAGCCTCTGCCTGCCGATCCCGGACTGAGGCTAGACCAGCACCTGGCGGGTGGTGGCAATGAACTGGTGGACCAACTGTTCAGCGGCGGGGTCGATCATCGGTTCAGGGCCACGACCCCGCGGGCAGGCCATGCGCGGGGTGGTACCGAACAGCCGGCAGATCATCGGCCGCTCTTCATACACCGTGCAGCCGTTGGGGCCCAGGTGCACGCAGTCCAGACGCTCCAGAGCAGCGTCCTGCTCGGCCTGGGACTTGCGCGGCAGCCGGGCCATTTCTTCCGCCGAGGTGGTGACCGGGCCGCAGCAGTCGTGGCAGCCGGGCTCGCACTCGAAAGAGGGGATGAGTTCGCGCAGGAAGTGGATCTTGTGGCGGTTACAGGACATGACGGGATACAAGCTGACAAAAGTGATTGGATTATAGGCTTATTCGCGGGCTCACCCGCGAACGAGCATGAAGCCCTCGCTGGTTGCCCGGCCGCGATGGCACAGCTTATCCTCGTCCCCCCTCCATTTTTCAGGGCCGCCCCAATGATCCACAGCGCGCAGCACGCCTCCTCCTATTACGCCGCCAGCAGCGCGCCACACCCCGACCACGCCTACCTGCAAGGCGAACACAACGCCGACGTGTGCATCATCGGCGGCGGCTACTCCGGCCTGAACACCGCCATTGAGCTGGCCGAGCGTGGTTTCTCGGTCATCCTGCTGGAAGCGCGCAAACTTGGCTGGGGCGCCAGTGGGCGCAATGGCGGGCAACTGATCCGAGGGGTCGGCCATGGTCTGGAGCAGTTCCTCCCGGTCATCGGCGAAGAAGGCGTGCGCACCATGAAACTGATGGGCCTGGAGGCCGTACAGATCGTGCGCGAGCGGGTTGAAAAGCATGCCATCGCCTGCGACCTGGCCTGGGGCTACTGCGACCTGGCCAACAAACCCGCCGAGCTGCTGGGCTTTGCCCAAGACGCCGAGGACCTGCGCAGTCTGGGCTATGCACATGAGCTGCGGCTGGTCGGCAAGGACGATATCCACAGCGTGGTCGGTGCCGATTGCTACGTGGGCGGGTTGGTCGACATGGGCTCCGGGCATCTGCATCCGCTCAATCTGGCACTGGGTGAAGCCGCCGCAGCCGCCCGCCTGGGCGTGAAGTTGTTCGAGCAATCCGAAGTCACCCGCATCGACTACGGCACAGAAGTGCAGGTGCATACTGCCCAAGGCCGGGTACGCGCCAAGACCCTGGTACTGTGCTGCAACGCCTACCACAACGACCTCAACCGCGAGCTGGGCGGCAAGGTGCTGCCGGCCGGCAGCTACATCATCGCCACCGAGCCGCTGGGCGAAGAACGCGCACGCGCATTGCTGCCGCAGAATATGGCGGTGTGTGACCAGCGCGTGGCGCTGGACTACTACCGCCTGTCCGCCGACCACCGCCTGCTGTTTGGCGGTGCCTGCCACTATTCAGGCCGCGACCCGAAGGACATCGCCGCCTACATGCGGCCAAAGATGCTCAAGGTGTTCCCACAGCTTGCCGACGTGCGCATCGACTACCAGTGGGGTGGCATGATCGGCATTGGTGCCAATCGCCTGCCGCAGGTTGGCCGCCTGGCCAGCCAGCCGAACGTGTATTACGCCCAGGCCTACTCGGGCCATGGGCTCAACGCCACCCACCTGGCCGCACGCCTGCTGGGTGAAGCCATCAGTGGCCAGGAAAGCGGGCGCTTCGACCTTTTCAACAAAGTGCCGCACATCACCTTCCCTGGCGGCAAGCACCTGCGCTCGCCACTGCTGGCGCTGGGGATGCTGTGGCATCGCCTCAAAGAGCTGACTTGAGAGCTGTGCGGCCCCTGTAGGAGCGGGTTCACCCGCGAACACCGGCGAGGCCGGTGCCATGCTCCGAGCTGCCTGCCTCGCGGGTAGACCTCCTCCCACATGGGCCGCACAATCGTCCAGGCTTGAGCAAACCCTGGGTAACCGTGTCAGTCCTTCCAGAAGGGTTTCCGCCCTTCTATCCGGGCCTGCTCCCAGCTCAGCCCGACATCGCGCAACTCGTCATCGGTCAGCTGCAGCAACGCCCTGCGGGTATGCCAGCGATGCAGCATCAGCCCCCAACGCCCCAAACCCTCTGGCGCGTTGAACACCTTGGCCTGCTGCCCGGCTTCCAGTTCCTTGGCCAACAGTTGCAAGCGCACATCGCTCATGCCACCCATCACCGCATCCTCCCGTTCAGTGGTTACCGTGGAGAAAGCATGCGCGTCGGCACCCTCGACAATACAGATCCAATACAGCCTTATTATTCCCATACAGAATTGGCCGCTGGCCGACTGAATGCTGTATTTTCGGGCCAACTGTACCGGTCGCTATGCCAATGCAGCGCAGGAGTATGCCGTGACCCTCTACCTGAATCTCGCCGAAATACTCGGCGCCCGCATCGAGCAGGGGCTCTATCGCCCCGGCCAGCGCCTGCCGTCCGTGCGCGCACTGAGTGAGGAGCACGGGGTCAGCCTGAGCACCGTGCAGCAGGCCTATCGCATACTCGAAGACAGCGGTATGGTCTCGCCGCGGCCCAAGTCCGGCTACTTCGTCAGCGACCAACGGCAGTTGCCGGCACTGCCCGCAGTTAGCCGCCCGGCCCAGCGCCCGGTGGACATCTCGCAGTGGGAACACGTGCTGGAGCTGGTGCGCAGTACGCCGCGCCAGGATGTGGTGCAACTCGGCCGCGGCATGCCCGACATCGACAGCCCTACCCTGAAGCCGCTGCTGCGCAGCCTTGCCCAGTTGAGCCGACGCCAGGACATGCCTGGCCTGTACTACGACAACATCCACGGTAACCTGGCCCTGCGCGAACAGGTGGCCCGGCTGATGCTCGACTCCGGCTGCCGCCTGGGGCCGGCCGACCTGGTGATCACCACCGGCTGCCATGAGGCGCTGTCATGCAGCATCCGAGCGGTCTGCGAGCCAGGCGACATCGTCGCGGTCGACTCGCCCAGCTTCCACGGCGCCATGCAAACCCTCAAAGGCTTGGGCATGAAAGCGCTGGAAATCCCCACGGACCCGGTCACCGGCATCAGCCTGGAGGCGCTGGAACTGGCCCTGGAGCAGTGGCCGATCAAGCTCATCCAGATCACCCCCAACTGCAACAACCCGCTGGGCTACATCATGCCCGAGGCACGCAAGAAGGCCCTGTTGAGCCTCGCCCAACGCTATGACGTGGCAATTCTGGAAGACGATGTGTACGGCGACCTGGCCTATACCTACCCACGCCCACGCACCCTGAAGTCGTTCGACGACGATGGCCGCGTGCTGCTCTGCAGTTCGTTCTCCAAAACCCTCGCGCCCGGCCTGCGGATCGGCTGGGTGGCGCCCGGGCGCTACCTGGAGCGTGTGCTGCACATGAAGTACATCAGCACCGGCAGCACCGCCAGCCAGCCTCAGCTGGCCATCGCTGACTTCATCGCCGGCGGCCACTACCAGCCCCATGTGCGGCGCATGCGCAGCCAGTACCAGCGTGGCCGCGACCTGATGGGCGACTGGGTGACCCGCTACTTCCCGGCGGGCACCCGGGTGAGCCGGCCCCAGGGCGGCTTCATGCTGTGGGTGGAATTACCCGAACATCTCGATACGCTTCGGCTGAACCGCGCTTTACTGGAGCAGGGCGTGCAGGTTGCCGTGGGCAGCATTTTTTCGGCCTCGGGCAAGTTCCGCCACTGCCTGCGCATGAATTTCGCCGCCAGGCCAACGCCGCAAATCGAAGCCTCCGTGCGTAAGGTAGGTGAAACCGCCCTTCGTCTACTGGATGACGAAAGCGCCGACGCGTAACTTTGCGCCGCCCGTCACGGTCAAACCCCTAAAGCCCTTGCTGCACAGGACGGTCCACCCTTGAGACTCCAGCGAGCCTTGCCTCTGCTGCTGGTGTTGTTGCTCGGCCTTGCCGGTTGCACAAGCATCAGCGCGCCCCGCGAAACCAGTCAGGCGTTGCCTGCCCACGATTCGGCCTTTGGCCGCTCGGTGCTGCGCCAAGCCGCGCCCTATGGCGGCCGCTCGGGCTTTCGCCTGCTGCCCAACAGCAACGAGGCATTTCGCGCCCGCGCCGAACTGATACGCAACGCCCAGGCGAGCATCGACCTGCAGTACTACATCGTCCACGACGGCCTCAGTACCCGCGCCCTTGTGCATGAACTGCTGCGCGCTGCCGACCGTGGCGTGCGCGTGCGCATCCTGCTCGACGACACCACCAGCGACGGCCTGGACACCGTCATGGGCACCCTTAATGCCCACCCGAACATCCAGATTCGAGTGTTCAACCCACTGCATCTGGGGCGCAGTACCGGCGTTACGCGCGCCGTGGGCCGGCTGTTCAACTTGTCGCGCCAGCACCGGCGCATGCACAACAAGCTGTTCCTGGTGGACAACAGCATGGCCATCGTCGGCGGGCGCAACCTGGGCGACGAGTATTTCGATGCCGAGCCCAACCTCAACTTCACCGACATCGACCTGCTGGGCGTGGGCCCGGTAGCCGAGCAGTTGGGGCACAGCTTCGACCAGTACTGGAACAGCGCCCTCAGCCGGCCGATCACCGACTTCCTCTGGCATGACCCGGATGCCAACGACCTGCGGGCCAGCCGCCAGCGCCTGGAAGTGTCGCTGGCTAAAGCCAGGACCCAGCGCAAGGCCCTGTACGACCGCTTGATGGCCTACCAGTCGCAGCCGCGCCTGGATGTGTGGCGCAACGAGCTGATCTGGGCTCACGCCCAGGCGCTATGGGATGCGCCCAGCAAGGTGTTGGCCGAAGACGAACCGGACCCGCAATTACTGCTGAGCCAGCAACTGGCACCGGACCTGGCTAACGTGCACCGCGAGTTGGTCCTGGCCTCGGCCTACTTTGTACCGGGCGAACCGGGGCTGCTGTACCTGACCGGCCGCGCCGACGCTGGCGTTTCGGTGAAGCTGCTGACCAACTCGCTGGAAGCCACTGACGTGCCGGCAGTGCATGGAGGCTATGCACCCTATCGTCGTGCCTTGCTTGAGCACGGGGTGCAGCTTTACGAGCTTCGCCGCCAGCCAGGCGACCCCAGCGCGGGGCGACTGAGTTTCCGTGGCAGCTCGGATTCGAGCCTGCACACCAAGGCGATCGTGTTCGACCGGCGCAAGACCTTCATCGGCTCGTTCAACTTCGACCCGCGCTCAGTATTGTGGAACACCGAGGTTGGGGTAATGGTGGACAGCCCGGAGCTGGCCGAATACACCCGCGAGCTGGCCCAGCAGGGTATGGCGCCTGCGCTGAGCTATCAGGTGAAACTGATAAGTAACAAGCTGGTGTGGGCGACCGAGGACAATGGCCAACGGCACGTGCTGACGTCTGAGCCGGGCGGGATCTGGCGACGGCTCAATGCCTGGATCAGCAAGGCGGTTGGCTTGGAGAAAATGCTGTAGCGGCGATTCCGGGGCCTTGCGGCCCCAAAAATCATCAGGCAGAAACCGGCTCAAAGGCTCCGCGCCGCCGGGTTAATACCACCAACCCCGCAGCCCCGGCCGCCATCAGGAACAGCAACGCATGCCCGCTGATCCACTGGCTCCCCGCCCCCGCCAACAACGGCCCGAGCAAACAGCCAATACCCCACAGCTGAGCCACGTGGGCATTGGCCCGTACCAACTCATCATCGCGGTAGCGCTCACCGATCAGCACCAGCGACAAGGTGAACAGGCCGCCGGCACTGGCGCCGAACAACACCCACAATGGCCAGATAACCGGTGTGTGCAACAGCAGCGGGATCGCCAGGCTGGACACGAGCAGGGTCACCGCACAGCCAGTGAACAAGGTACGTCGCGACATATGGTCGGCCAGCGCGCCGATGGGCAACTGCAGCACCGCATCACCCACCACCACGGTACTCACCATGAACAAGGCGATTTCGGTGCTGAAACCCTGCTGCAGGCAATACACCGGCAGCAACGTGAGGATCATCGCCTCGAACGAGGCGAACAGGGCAATGGCCCAGGCAATTACCGGCAAGCGTCGGCAGAAAGCGAACAGGTCGCCAAAGGTGACACTGCAGGCTTCCGTGCTCGGCGCCCCACCACGCCCCAGCAGAACCAGCGGCGCGGCCAGCAGCAGGCCAGTCGCCGCCCAGAAGCCGAAGTCGTCATCAGAGCCAAGGAAACCCAGCACCAACGGCCCGGCCAACTGGCTCAAGGCGTAGCTGCTGCCATACAGCGCCACCAACCGGCCACGCCACTGTTCGACCACCAGTTGGTTGATCCAGCTTTCGCCGAGGATGAACACCACGGTCAGGGACATGCCGATCATCAGCCGCAGCAGCAGCCATAACGGGTAACTAGGCAGCAACGCGAGCAGGCCAATCGACAGCGCCCCGCCCCACAGGCACAGGCGCATCGCCGACGGTACGCCAACCCACCCTGCCAGGCGGCTGGCCAGGCTGGCGCCGGCCAGTACGCCCAACGCCGGCATTGCCGCCATCACGCCGATGGCGAAGCTGCCGTAGCCCCAGGCCTCCAGGCGCAGGGACACCAGCGGCATGCTCACGCCGAGCGCCAGCCCGACACTGAGCACCGATGCCAGTACGGCGAAGTAGGTACCCCAACGCATTGCAGCCTCCCAGCCAATATTTCCAGGGGCCCATTTGCGGGCAAGCCCGCTCCTGCATCGGTCGCGAAGACCTGCAGGAGCGGGCTTGCCCGCGAAAAGGACCTACCGGGTTACAGCTTGATCCAGGTCGCCTTCAGCTCGGTGTACTTCTCCAGTGCGTGCAGCGACTTGTCACGGCCGTTGCCCGACTGTTTGAAGCCACCGAACGGCGCGGTCATGTCGCCACCATCGTACTGGTTGACCCAGACGCTGCCCGCACGCACGGCACGGGCGGTTTTGTGGGCCTTGGAAATGTCCGAGGTCCAGATACCCGCTGCCAGGCCATACGGGGTGTCGTTGGCAATGGCCACGGCTTCTTCGGCGGTGTCGAAGGCAATCACCGACAGCACCGGGCCGAAGATTTCTTCCTGGGCAATGCGCATGGCGTTAGTCACGCCGTCGAAGATGGTCGGCTCGACGTAGGTGCCGCCGGTCTCTTCCAGGGTGCGCTTGCCGCCGGCCAGCAGCTTGGCGCCGTCCTTGTGGCCAGCCTCGATGTACGACAGTACGGTGTTCATCTGCTGGGTATCGACCAAGGCACCGACAGTGGTCTGCGGGTCCAGCGGGTTGCCTGGCTTCCAGCCTTTCAGGGCTTCTACCACCATCGGCAGGAATTTGTCCTTGATCGAACGCTCGACCAGCAGTCGGGAACCTGCAGTGCACACTTCGCCCTGGTTGAAGGCGATGGCGCTGGCGGCGGCTTCGGCGGCAGCTTGCAGGTCCGGGGCATCGGCAAAGACGATGTTCGGGCTCTTGCCACCGGCTTCCAGCCAGATGCGCTTCATGTTCGACTCGCCCGCGTAAACCATCAGCTGCTTGGCGATCTTGGTCGAACCGGTGAACACCAGGGTATCGACGTCCATGTGCAGGGCCAGTGCCTTGCCCACGGTGTGGCCATAGCCTGGCAGCACGTTCAGCACGCCAGCCGGGATACCGGCTTCGATCGCCAGTTGGGCGATGCGGATGGCAGTCAGCGGCGATTTTTCGGACGGCTTGAGCACGACCGAGTTACCGGTGGCCAACGCCGGGCCGAGCTTCCAGCAGGCCATCAGCAGCGGGAAGTTCCAAGGTACGATGGCACCGACCACACCTACCGGCTCGCGAGTAACCAGGCCAAGCTGATCATGCGGGGTCGGGGCAACTTCGTCGTAGACCTTGTCGATGGCTTCGGCAGTCCAGTGGATGGCTTGGGCCGCACCTGGGATGTCGATACTGGAGGAGTCGCCAATCGGCTTGCCCATGTCCAGCGTTTCCAGCAGCGCCAGCTCTTCGACGTTCTTGCGCAGCAGGTCGGCGAAACGGATCAGCTTGGCCTTGCGCTTGGCCGGTGCCAGCTGCGACCACACGCCGGAGTTGAAGGTGGCACGAGCGTTTTCAACAGCGCGGTTGGCATCGGCCAGGTCGCAGCTGGCAACCTTGGCCAGGAAGCGTCCGTCGACCGGGCTCAGGCACTCGAAGGTTTCACCGGATGCGGCATCGGTGTATTCGCCGTTGATGAAGGCACGGCCTTCGATCTTCAGTTGCTGGGCACGTTGTTCCCAGTCCGCACGGGTCAGGGTGGTCATACGAAACTCCTCCTCTTGTTTAGGTGCAACGCCGCACTGAGGACTCACAGGCGTTGTCAGAATTCTGGCCGGGCGCCAAGCGCACACTGGCAAGCGATACCCTAAACCAGCCGGTGTAAACTATCAATATATTTGACACGAGAGGCTCAAAAGCCTACTGATGTTCATTTTATTAAACAACAACAGGAGCCGAACCATGAGTATCGATAGCATCATCGACTTCGCGCAGGTCCTCACCGAAGCCGAACGCTACCGCCCGGCAGCAGAGAAAATTCTCAAGGGCGAACCGGACCAGGCGGTCTACAACCATTATTCCAGCCCGTGTGGGCAGTTTGCCGCTGGCGTATGGGAAGGTGAGGTGGGCCAGTGGACAGTGAACTACACGGAGCACGAATACTGCGAGATCGTCCAGGGCGTTTCGGTGCTGCGCGACCAGGACGGTGGGGCTAAAACCCTGCGTGCCGGCGATCGGTTTGTCATCCCCGCCGGCTTCAAAGGCACTTGGGAGGTGCTGGAGCCGTGCCGCAAGATCTATGTGATGTTCGAGCAGAAATAATTATGTAGCGCAGGGATTTTGCAGGCATGCGTGAGGATGACCCTGCCCGTTTCGGGCCATTCAGCCTCACAAGGAAAATCAGCATGACCAACGAAGAAGTTCTGCAAACCCTCGCTCACCTGGTCGGCACCCGCTACGTGCCGGAGCTGAAAGGCACCATTTGCGCCCTCACCGGGCGCACTCGCGTGGTTGGCCCCAACGAGATGTCCACCCGCGACTACGACGCAGCGCGCATCCAGATCAAGGCCGACGCCGACCTGATGATCCAGAGTTTCGCCTTCAACTGACCCTGCTGCAGCCCAAAAAAAACCCGCGTCCTTTCGGATGCGGGTTTTTTTCAGGTCGCCGATCAATTACTTGATCTTGGCTTCCTTGTACACCACGTGCTTGCGAACAACCGGATCATATTTCTTGATCTCGATTTTGTCCGGGGTGGTGCGCTTGTTCTTGTCGGTGGTGTAGAAGTGGCCGGTACCGGCACTCGAAACCAGACGGATCAATTCACGCATGATGCTCTCCCTTAAACCTTGGCGCCAGCTTTACGGATGTCAACCAGAACGGCGTCGATGCCGCGCTTGTCGATGATACGCATGCCTTTGGCGGAAACGCGCAGACGCACGAAACGCTTCTCGGATTCAACCCAGAAACGGTGGTGCTGCAGGTTCGGCAGGAAACGACGACGGGTTTTGTTGTTTGCGTGGGAAATGTTGTTCCCGGTTACTGGACCCTTACCAGTAACTTGACAGACTCTCGACATGACTCAGCCCTCTAAAACCACATGCCCAACCCGGCATGGGTTGGCCGCTTAATCTCTCAGTCTTTGGCGCCTGGGCGCCGTGATTCTGGAGGCCTTATCGACCGGATCCGCTGATGCGACAGGCCGAGCCCCTAGAAAAGAGCGCTGCTTTATACCAGAAAGACTTGGCTGCAACAACAGTAGATGCACATTACCGCTAGCCAGAACGCGCCGGGCCAGCATAGCGGCAGGCCCCGCCAGTCGTCGACCGCTCGTCGCAAGATTTGCAAAAAAGGGTGTGGTCATTTGCCGGCGGGCGCACTAGGGTAGGCCTTTTACAGACTGCACTGGCAGATGGGCCACTGACAGCCAAGGAGCCACCATGCGTGCCGCCGCACTTTCCTTATTGTTCACCTCCCTGTTCGCCGCCGGCGTTGCCCAGGCCGCTCCGCTGAGCGTTTGCAGCGAGGCCAGCCCCGAAGGTTTCGACGTGGTGCAGTACAATTCGCTCACTACCACCAACGCCACCGCCGACGTGCTGATGAACCGCCTGGTGGAGTTCGATGCGGCGCAAGGCAAGGTGGTGCCGAGCCTGGCGACCAACTGGACGGTATCGGCCGACGGCCTGGTGTATGACTTCACCCTGCGCGATGACGTCAAGTTTCACAGCACCCCCTACTTCAAGCCAAGCCGCAAGCTGAATGCCGACGACGTGCTGTTCAGCTTCCAGCGCATGCTCTACCCGGCCCATGCCTGGCACAAGACCGCGCCGGGCGGCTACCCGCATGCCCAATCGCTGCAGCTGGGCAGCCTGATCAAGGCGATCGAGGCACCGTCGCCGAACACCGTGCGCTTCACCCTCAGCCACCCGGACGCCACCTTCCTGGCCACCCTGAGCATGGGCTTCGCCTCGATCTACTCCGCCGAATACGCCGACAAGCTGCTCAAGGCCGGCACACCGGAAAAGCTCAACAACCAACCGATCGGCACCGGGCCGTTCGTGTTCCAGCGTTTCCAGAAAGACGCCGTGGTGCGCTACCGCGCCAACCCGGACTACTTCGCCGGCAAGCCGGCGGTCGACCCGCTGATCTTCGCCATCACCACCGATGCCAACGTGCGCCTGCAGAAGCTCAAGCGTGGCGAGTGCCAGGTTGCCCTGTCGCCCAAGCCGTTGGACATTGCCGAAGCGGGCAAGGACGGTAACCTCAAGGTGGCCACCACCCCGGCATTCATGACTGCCTTCGTCGCCATCAACAGCCAGCACCCGCCGCTGGACAAGCCGGAAGTGCGCCAAGCGATCAACCTGGCCTTCGACAGGCAGGCCTACCTCAAGGCCGTGTTCGAAGACTCTGCGGTGGCTGCCAACGGCCCCTACCCGCCTAACACCTGGAGCTACGCCAAGGACCTGCCCGGCTACCCGCTGGACCTGAAGAAAGCCAAAGCCCTGCTGGCCAAGGCCGGGCTGGCCGAAGGCTTCAGTACCACCATCTGGACCCGGCCCTCGGGTAGCCTGCTCAACCCCAACCCCAGCCTAGGCGCGCAGATGCTGCAAGCCGACCTGGCGAAGATTGGCGTGAAAGCGGAGATCCGCGTGATCGAGTGGGGCGAACTGATACGCCGCGCCAAGGCCGGCGAGCATGACTTGCTGTTCATGGGCTGGGCGGGCGACAACGGCGACCCGGACAACTTCCTCAGCCCGCAGTTTTCCTGTGCGGCGGTCGAGTCAGGGACCAACTTCGCACGCTTCTGCGACAGCCGCCTCGACCAGCTGATCAGCGCCGGGCGCACCACCAACGACCAGAGCGTGCGCAGCCGGCTGTACCAACAGGCGCAGACACTGATCCAGCAGCAGGCGCTGTGGGTGCCACTGGCGCACCCGACGGCGGCGACCTTGCTGCGCCAAGGCGTCGAGGGGTACCAGGTGAGCCCGTTCGGGCGGCTGGATTTCAGCAAGGTGTCGGTGACCAAGTAAGCCTGTAACGGCCTCTTCGCGGGTGAACCCGCTCCTACAGGACAGCGCCAGCCTGGTAGTTGACGCTACCCCTGTAGGAGCGGGTTTACCCGCGAAAGGGCCCGTACTGACCCTATAAGGCTCTCAGTAGTCCCTCAGGCCACAATCCACCCATGCTCGACCATCGACAACGGCTCCCCATCACCAATGATGATGTGATCCAGCACCCGCACATCAATCAACGCCAGCCCCCGCTTCAACGACAGGGTCAAATGCACATCGTCCTGACTCGGTTCACTGATCCCTGACGGATGGTTGTGGCACAGGATCAATGCCGCAGCGTTGTGCACCAACGCCCGTCGCACCACCTCTCGCGGATAGACACTCGCCCGATCTATCGTGCCCCTGAACAGGATCTCAAATGCCAGTGGCCGGTGCTTGGTATCGAGAAACAGACACCCGAACACCTCGCTGGCCTCATGCCTGAGCATGGCTTTCAGGTAGCGTCGCACCGCTGCCGGGCTGTCCATGGCAGACTCGCGCTCAATCGACGTTGCAAGGTGCCTGCGGCCGATCTCAAGCAGTGCCTGCAGCTGGCTGTACCTCACCGGGCCCAACCCAAGCTCGCCGACGAAGGCCTCGCGGTCGGCCTCCAGCAACCGGCGCAAGCTGCCGAACTTCACCAACAAGCCTCGCGAAAGCTCCACGACATTACGCCCACGTACGCCTGAGCCAAGAAAAACGGCCAGCAGCTCCGTATCTGTCAGGCTCCCTGCCCCTCGCTGCAACAACTTCTCCCTAGGCCGTTCTTGCGCCGGCCACTCCCTGATGTTCATTCCACCCCTGCCTTTGCTGCGGCCCATTTCGGCCCTGTGTTAATCTATTTCGCCTCGTACATGCGACGTTCCGCCGCAGGCATTTTCAAACGTCGCCGCCCGCTCTCACTGGAAAAAGGCAAGCCTATGCAGCGGCTGTATCGCAAGCGCATCGTTCTCGGCGTGGGTGGCGGCATTGCCGCCTACAAAAGCGCCGAGCTGATTCGCCGTCTCCTGGAGCACGGCGCGCAGGTGCGCGTCGTCATGACCCGGGGTGGTGCCGAATTCATCACCCCGCTGACCCTGCAGGCGCTGTCGGGCCACCCCGTACACATGGACCTGCTCGACCCGGCCGCCGAAGCTGCCATGGGCCATATCGAACTGGCCAAGTGGGCGGACCTGGTGCTGATCGCCCCAGCTACCGCCGACCTCATGGCACGCATGGCCCAGGGCATGGCAGACGACCTGCTGACCACGCTGGTGCTGGCCACTGACGCCACCGTCGCCGTGGCGCCGGCGATGAACCAGGCCATGTGGCGCGACCCGGCCACCCAGGCCAACCTCGAGCTGCTCAAGAGCCGTGGCATTCAGGTGTTCGGCCCGGCATCCGGCAGCCAGGCCTGTGGCGACGTCGGCCTGGGGCGCATGCTAGAAGCCACCGACCTGGCCTGGTGCGCCGCGGAAAGCTTCAAGCGCCAGGCACTGACCGGCAAGCACGTGCTGATCACCGCCGGGCCGACCCAGGAAAACATCGACCCGGTGCGCTACATCACCAATCATAGCTCCGGCAAGATGGGCTTCGCCCTGGCCGAAGCGGCCGCCGAAGCAGGGGCTCGGGTGACCCTCGTCACGGGCCCTGTGCACTTGCCAACCCCTGACCGGGTCAGCCGCATCGACGTCGTCAGCGCGCGAGACATGCTCGCGGCCTGTGAAGCGGCCATGCCGTGCGACCTGTTCATTGCCTCGGCAGCGGTTGCGGACTACCGCCCCGAAGTGGTTGCCACACAAAAACTGAAGAAAGATCCTACGACCGGCGACGGCATGCTGCTGCAGATGGTGCGTAATCCCGATATCCTTGCCACCATTGCTGGCCGCGCCGACCGCCCGTTCAGCGTCGGCTTTGCCGCCGAAACCGAGCACCTGCTCGATTACGCCACGCGCAAGCTCAAGGACAAGAACCTCGACCTGATCGTCGCCAATGATGTGGCCAACCCCAGCATCGGCTTCAACAGCGAAGAAAATGCCTTGACCGTGATCGACCGCCAGCAGCACCAGACCCTCTTCGCGCAGACCAGCAAGGGCAAGATTGCCCGGCAACTGGTCGCCTTCATCGCCGAACGGCTTAACCAGGTTCAATAAGTTACATGCACGCTCTTCAAGCCAAGATCCTCGACCCACGCCTGGGCAGCGAATTCCCGCTACCCGCGTACGCCACCCCCGGCTCCGCCGGCCTCGACCTGCGCGCCCTGCTCAAGGAAGACACCCTCCTCGAGCCGGGCCAGACCATTCTGATTCCTACCGGTCTGTCGATCTACATCGGCGACCCGGGCCTGGCGGCAGTCATCCTGCCGCGCTCGGGCCTGGGCCATAAGCATGGCATCGTGCTGGGCAACCTGGTCGGCCTGATCGATTCGGACTACCAGGGCGAGCTGATGGTGTCGTGCTGGAACCGCGGCAACACGCCGTTCACCATCGCGGTGGGCGAGCGCATCGCCCAGCTGGTGCTGGTACCGGTGGTGCAGGCTCACTTCGACATCGTCGAAGCATTCGACGAAAGCCAGCGTGGCGCTGGCGGCTTCGGTCACTCCGGCAGCCACTGAGCCGGCAAATGACCGTTCAGGCCAAGGATGGCGAACTCTCTGGCGAAACCACCGTCCAAGCGTTCAGTTTGCGCCTGCCCAGAAAGCCTTTGACTAATGGAGCTTCCAGAGATGAACGACATGGCCCACCTGGTCCCCGCCGCATTGCCCGACAGCATTTTCCGCGCATATGACATACGCGGCGTGGTCGGCAAGACCCTTCACGCCGAAACCGCCTACTGGATCGGCCGCGCCATCGGCGCGCAAAGCCTGGCCCAGGGCGAACCGCAGGTTTCGGTAGGGCGCGATGGCCGCCTGTCGGGCCCGATGCTGGTGGAACAGCTGATCAAGGGCCTGGTCGATGCGGGCTGCCACGTCAGCGACGTCGGCCTGGTACCTACCCCGGCGCTGTACTACGCAGCCAACGTGCTAGCCGGCAAGTCCGGTGTGATGCTGACTGGCAGCCACAACCCTTCGGACTACAACGGTTTCAAGATCGTCATCGCCGGTGACACCTTGGCCAACGAACAGATCCAGGCCCTGCTGACCCGCCTGAAAACCAACGACCTGACCCTGGCCCAAGGCCGCGTGGAAAAGGTCGAGATCCTCGACCGCTACTTCCAGCAGATCGTCGGCGACGTAAAGCTGGCGAAAAAGCTCAAGGTGGTGGTGGACTGCGGCAACGGCGCCGCTGGCGTGGTTGCACCGCAATTGATCGAAGCCCTGGGCTGCGAAGTGATCCCGCTGTTCTGCGAGGTCGACGGCAACTTCCCCAACCACCACCCGGACCCGGGCAAGCCGGAGAACCTCGAAGACCTGATCGCCAAGGTCAAGGAAACCGGTGCCGATATCGGCCTGGCCTTCGACGGTGACGGCGACCGCGTCGGCGTGGTGACCAACACCGGCAGCATCGTCTACCCCGACCGCCTGCTGATGCTGTTTGCCCAGGACGTGCTGTCGCGCAACCCAGGTGCCGAGATCATCTTCGACGTCAAATGCACCCGCCGCCTGACCCCGCTGATCGAACAGCACGGTGGCAGCGCCTTGATGTGGAAAACCGGCCATTCGCTGATCAAGAAGAAGATGAAGCAGACCGGTTCGCTGCTGGCAGGCGAGATGAGCGGTCACATCTTCATCAAGGAACGTTGGTACGGTTTTGACGACGGTATCTACAGCGCCGCGCGCCTGTTGGAGATCCTCAGCAAGACCCAGCAGAGCGCCGAAGACCTGTTTGCCGCCTTCCCGAATGATATTTCCACGCCGGAAATCAATATTGATGTGACCGACGAGGGTAAATTCAGCATCATTGATGCACTGCAACGCGACGCCGACTGGGGCGAAGCCCACCTGACCACCATTGACGGTGTGCGGGTCGACTACGCCAATGGCTGGGGCCTGGTTCGCGCCTCCAACACCACTCCGGTGCTGGTGCTGCGTTTCGAGGCCGACAGCGACGCCGAATTGCAACGTATCAAGGATGTTTTCCGCACCCAGTTGCTGCGGGTAGAGCCTGAGCTGCAACTGCCGTTCTGACCGACTATCTGTTCCTTACAGGAGCCCTGCATGACCCTCGATCGCGATGCCGCTTCCCATGTAGCCGAGGTTTTGTCCGAAGCACTGCCTTACATCCGCCGCTTTGTCGGCAAGACCCTGGTGATCAAGTACGGCGGCAACGCGATGGAGAGCGAGGAGCTCAAGACGGGCTTCGCCCGTGACATCGTGCTGATGAAGGCTGTGGGCATCAACCCGGTGGTGGTCCACGGCGGTGGCCCGCAGATCGGCGACCTGCTAAAGCGCTTGTCGATCGAGAGCCACTTTATCGACGGCATGCGCGTCACCGACTCGGCGACCATGGACGTGGTGGAAATGGTGCTGGGTGGCCAGGTCAACAAGGACATCGTCAACCTGATCAACCGCCACGGCGGCAGCGCCATCGGCCTGACCGGCAAGGACGCGGAGCTGATCCGCGCCCGCAAGCTGACCGTCAGCCGCCAGACGCCAGAGATGACCACTCCGGAAATCATCGACATCGGCCACGTCGGTGAAGTGGTGAGCGTGAACACCGACCTGCTGAACATGCTGGTGAAGGGCGACTTCATCCCGGTCATCGCGCCAATCGGCGTGGGTGCCAACGGTGAGTCGTACAACATCAACGCCGACCTGGTGGCGGGCAAGGTTGCCGAAGCGCTGAAAGCCGAGAAGCTGATGCTGCTGACCAACATCGCCGGCCTGATGGACAAGCAGGGCCAGGTGTTGACAGGCCTGACCACCGAGCAGGTCAACGAACTGATCGCTGACGGCACCATTTATGGCGGCATGCTGCCGAAGATCAAGTGCGCGCTGGATGCGGTACAGGGCGGCGTGAACAGCTCGCACATCATTGATGGCCGCGTGCCGAATGCAGTGCTGCTGGAGATTTTCACCGACAGCGGCGTGGGCACCCTGATTACCAACCGCAAGCCGCGCTGATTGATCGGTTAGCCTGCACTGGCCTCTTCGCGGGTAAACCCGCTCCTACAAAGGAAATCCCCGTGTAGGAGCGGGATTACCCGCGAAAGGGCCAGATCAGGCGGCACAAAAAAAGGCGACCCTCTGAAGAAGGTCGCCTTTTTCATTCCTAGGCCAGGATCAGATCCCGTACTGCGCCCGATAGGCCTCCACAGCCGGCAGGTGCTGCTTCAACTGTGGATCGTCAGCCAGGAACTCCAGCACCTGGGTCAGCGAAACAATGCTGACCACAGGGATACCGAAGTCGCGTTCCACTTCCTGGATCGCCGACAGTTCGCCATTGCCGCGCTCTTCACGGTTCAGCGCGATCAGTACACCAGCGGCCTTGGCCTGCTGGGCGTTGATGATCTGCATGACCTCACGAATGGCGGTACCGGCAGTAATCACGTCGTCGATGATCAGCACGTCACCGGCCAGCGGCGCGCCGACCAGGCTGCCACCTTCGCCGTGGTCCTTGGCTTCCTTGCGGTTGAAGCACCATGGCACGTCGAGCTGATGCTGGTCGGCAAGGGCCACGGCGGTAGTCGCCGCCAAAGGGATACCCTTGTAGGCCGGGCCGAACAGCACATCGAAGGGGATTTTGCTGTCGACGATGGCGGCGGCGTAGCAACGGCCCAGTTCAGCCAGGGCGGAACCGGTGTTGAACAGGCCGGCATTGAAGAAATACGGGCTGGTACGCCCCGATTTCAGGGTGAATTCACCGAAACGCAGTACCCCGCGATCGATGGCAAAACGGATAAAGTCGCGCTGATACGGCTGCATGAATAGTCCCGGACACCACGGATTTAGCTAAATGGGTTGAGCTCGGGTATCATACACGCACGAGATTTATGGGGCCATTTATGCGGATCATCAGTGTGAACGTAAATGGCATTCAGGCTGCGGCCGAGCGTGGTTTGCTCAGCTGGCTGCAAGCCCAGAATGCCGACGTCATCTGCCTTCAGGATACCCGCGCCTCGGCCTTTGAACTCGACGACCCAGCTTTCCAGCTCGATGGCTATTTCCTTTATGCCTGCGACGCGGAGGTGCCAGCCCAAGGTGGTGTGGCCCTTTACTCGCGCATGCAGCCCAAGGCAGTCATCACCGGCCTGGGCTTCGAGACAGCCGACCGCTACGGGCGTTACCTGCAAGCAGATTTCGACAAAGTCAGTATTGCCAGCCTGCTGCTGCCTTCGGGCATGAACGGCGACGAAGACTTGAACCAGAAGTTCAAGTTGATGGACGACTTCGCCAAGTACCTGGACAAGCAGCGTCGCAAGCGTCGCGAATACATCTATTGCGGCTCGTTCTACGTGGCGCAGCAGAAGCTCGACATCAAAAACTGGCGTGACAGCCAGCAGTCGCCAGGCTTCCTGGCGCCAGAACGCGCCTGGATGGATGCAATCACTGGCGAGATGGGGTATGTCGATGCCTTGCGCGAAGTCAGCCGTGAAGGCGACCAGTACAGCTGGTGGCCAGACAACGAGCAAGCCGAGATGCTTAACCTGGGCTACCGGTTCGACTACCAGATTCTCACCCCGGGCCTGCGCCGCTTCGTACGCAACGCTCGCCTGCCGCGTCAGCCACGCTTCTCCCAGCATGCGCCGCTGATCGTCGACTATGACTGGACGCTGACCATCTAAAAGGCCATTGGGGCTGCGTTGCAGCCCCAATGGCTATTTGATCGGCCGCCAGATCATCGGGTAGCGATAAGGCTTGCCCTCATTCGCCCGCACCGCCGCAATGATGATCAATATCATCACTGCCACCGTGAGCATGGCAAACAGCACCAGCCCGATAAACACGAACATCAGCAGAAAGCAGATGAACCCGGCAATGGTCACGCTGATTTGAAAGTTCAGCGCCTCTTTGCCCTGGGCGTCGATAAAAGGGTCTTGCTCGCGCTTGAGGTGCCATAGCACCAGCGGGCCCAGCAGGTGCCCGAGCGGCACTACCAGGCCCAACAGCGCGGAGAGGTGGCAGAACATCGCCCATTGCCGGATTTCGGCATTGGGCGGGGTGATCGACAGGTTCGAATCGCTCATGCCCCGCACCTCCGTGGCTGGCTTCAGTCAGCCAGTGCTGCCTGCTGCAGCTCGAAAATCTCGTTCATGCCCTTCTGCGCCAGAGCGAGCATGGCGTTGAAATCTTCCGGCTGGAACGGTGCGCCTTCGGCAGTACCCTGCACTTCGATGAAACCACCAGCGCTGGTCATGACCACATTCAGGTCGGTTTCGGCTGCGGAGTCTTCCAGGTAGTCCAGGTCGAGCACCGCTTCGCCTTGGTACATGCCGACAGATACCGCTGCGATCATGTGCTTGAGCGGGTTGCCGCCCTTGAGGCCGCCGCGCTTCTTGATGACTGCCAAAGCGTCGCACAAGGCAACCATGGCGCCGGTGATGGACGCGGTACGGGTACCGCCATCGGCCTGGATCACGTCGCAATCGACGTACAGGGTGATGTCACCGAGCTTGCTCATGTCCAGCGCGGCGCGCAGCGAACGGCCGATCAGGCGCTGGATTTCCAGGGTGCGGCCACCCTGCTTGCCACGGCTGGCTTCGCGCTGGTTACGTTCGCCGGTGGAGCGCGGCAGCATGCCATACTCGGCGGTCAGCCAGCCTTGGCCCTGGCCTTTGAGGAAGCGCGGTACACCGTTTTCAACGCTGACCGTGCAGATGACTTTGGTGTCACCGAACTCGACCAGTACCGACCCTTCGGCGTGCTTGGTGTAGTTGCGGGTGATGCGGATCGAGCGGAGCTGATCGGCAACGCGACCACTTGGACGTTTCATCTGGGATACCTGTACTGGGACTTTGAATCTGCCGAGCATTATAGAGCCCGCAGCCCGGGGAAGACATGCCTATTGTCGCGCCCGGCACAGCCCGTCGCCTTTTCCTACCGCAGTAGCCACCCGTCGGTAACATAGGCGGATTGGGCGCCACGGCGACACTGCGCTACAATCCTGCGCCTTGCAGCCGAGAGGCTCCCACCGTTCATTCATTACGCGAGGTACTCCCCATGGTGCACAGCATGACCGCTTTTGCTCGTGTCGAGCGCGCCGGCAGCCAAGGCACCCTGGTCTGGGAGCTGCGTTCGGTCAACCACCGTTACCTGGAGCCGCACCTGCGCCTGCCCGAGGCCCTGCGCGACCTCGAAGGCGGTGTACGTGAAGGCCTGCGCCAGGGCCTGTCACGCGGCAAGGTGGAATGCACCTTGCGCCTCAACGAAGACAGTAATGGCAAACCGCTGAAAGTGGACCATGAGCGCGCCAAGCAACTGGTTGCCGCCGCCGAAGAAGTGGCGGGCCTGATCAAGCAGCCTGCCCCCCTGAACCCGCTGGAAGTGCTGTCATGGCCAGGCGTGCTGGTGGCCGACACCAGCGACCCACAGGCACTGAACGCCGAAGCCATGGCGCTGTTCGACGAAGCGTTGGCCGAACTCAAGGCCGGGCGCCAGCGCGAAGGCCAGGAACTGGCGCGGCTGATCAACGAACGCCTGGACAACATGGCCAGCGAAGTCACGACCCTGCGCGCCCTGGTGCCGCAGATGCTGGCGGCGCAGCGGCAGAAGATTCTCGACCGCTTCGGCGACATGCAAGCCGAGCTGGACCCACAGCGCCTGGAGCAAGAGATGGTACTGCTGGCCCAGAAAAGCGACGTGGCAGAGGAGCTCGACCGCCTCAGCACCCACGTCACCGAAGTGCGCCGCGTGCTCAAGGGTGGCGGCGCCGCTGGCCGGCGCCTGGACTTCCTGATGCAGGAGCTCAACCGCGAGGCCAACACCCTTGGCTCCAAGGCCTTCGACCCACGCAGCACGCAAGCGGCGGTCAACCTGAAGGTACTGATCGAACAGATGCGTGAACAAGTACAGAACATCGAGTAAGGCCACCCCTACCATGAACCACAGCAGCGGCACCCTCTACATCGTTTCGGCCCCCTCGGGTGCCGGCAAGACCAGCCTGGTCACCGCCCTGACCAAAGACGACCAGCAGATTCGCGTCTCGGTCTCGCACACTACCCGCGCCATGCGCCCGGGCGAGCAGCACGGGGTGAACTATCACTTCGTCGTCCACGAGGAGTTCAAGACGCTGATCGCGCAAGGAGACTTTCTGGAGCATGCCGAAGTGTTCGGCAACTTCTACGGTACTTCGCGCAGCGCGCTGCAGCACACCTTGGACCAAGGCTACGACCTGATCCTGGAAATCGACTGGCAAGGTGCCCAGCAAGTGCGCAAGCTGATGCCAGAGGCGCTGTCGGTGTTCATCCTGCCTCCAAGCCAGGAGGCGCTTCGCCACCGCCTGGACGGACGCGGGCAGGACAGCGAAGAGATCATTGCCGGGCGCATGAAGGAAGCGGTCAGCGAGATGGTGCACTACGACGAGTATGACTACGTGATCATCAATGATGATTTCGACGCGGCGCTGGCAGACTTGAAAGCGGTGTTCCGCTCGAATCGGCTGCTGTTGAAGAAGCAGCAGCAGCGTCATGCGGCGCTGCTGAAGCAAATGATCGGCTAAAGATCGATGGGGCCGCAGAGCGGCCCCATTGGTTTATTCCTGCAGTGGCAAGGTAGCCTGCTGACGCAGGGTAGCCCCGAGGAAGTACGCCGGCGCACGCATGCGCGACAGCATCATCAGGCCGATACCAAGCACCGAGATGATCGCGGCAATCACGAACACCAGCCCCAGACCGCCCACATGCGAGCCGCTGCCGAAGTCCGGCGACGCACTGTCGATGGCGGTACGCACGAAGATCACCGACAAGATCACCCCACCCACCAGCGGGCACAGGCCGCGCATGATGAAATGGCGCAGGCTGTCGAACAGGCTGCCGCGGAAATACCAGACGCAGGCAAACGCGGTCAGCGAATAGTAGAAGCAGATCATCATGCCCAATGCCGTGATGGTATCTGCCAGCACGTTCTCGCTCAGCGTACGCATGGTTACGTAGAACAGGCCTGCGGCCAGGCCGGCGCAGATGGTGGCATAGCGCGGCGTTTGCGAGCGCGGGCAGACGCTGGCGAACTTCTGCGGTACAGCGCCGTAATAACCCATGGCCAACAGGGTGCGCGCCGGCGCCACGAAGGTGGACTGCAGCGACGCCGCCGTACTGGCCAGCACAGCGATGGACATCAGGATCGCCAGCGGCCCCATGACCGGGCCGGCCAGGTGGGCAAAGACGTTCTCCTGGATGCGCGGGTTGTTCAGGCCCAGACCCGTTTCACTGATACCGGCAAACTGCAGGGTGGCGATGGCGGTGAACAGGTACAGGCCGAGAATCAACATCACGGTCCAGGTAGCGGCCTTGCCCGGCACCTCTTCGCTGCCCACCGATTCTTCACTGACGGTCAGGCAAGTGTCCCAGCCCCAGAAGATGAAGATCGACAGTGACAGGCCAGCGGCAAAGGCCGAGAACGACTCGACACCGAACGGGTTGAACCAGGCGAAATCGAACGCCAGCGGTGGCGGCGCGGTGGTGCCGCCGAAAGCGGCGAAAGCAAAGCCGATCAACACCAGCAACTGCAGGGCCACCAAGCCGTACTGCACAGTCATTGTGGTGGCGATACCCCGACAGCAGATCCACACTGCCAAACCAATGAACACGCAACAGGTAACGATGTTGATCAACAGGTTGTCGGCCAACGCTGCCAGCTCATGCTTGCCGGTGATCTGGCCAAGGAACAGGTAGAAGAAGTCCACCGCCACACCTGCCAGGTTCGACAGCACGATCGTGGTGGCAACCACCAGTCCCCAGCCGCCGATCCAGCCGATCATCGGGCCGAATGCACGCGCCGACCAGGTAAACGAAGTACCGCTGTCCGGCTCCGCCGAGTTCAGCTCGCGATAGCCCAGGGCAACCAGCAGCATCGGCAGGAAGCCCACGATGAACACGGCCGGCAGGTGGGCGCCCACCTCACGTACGGTCGGGCCAAGGGCCCCGGTCAGGGTATAGACCGGGGCGATGGTGGAAATGCCCAGCACCACGCTGGCCAGCAGGCCCAAGCGGCCCTTGGCCAGGCCTTTGCTGCGCTGAGTGTTGCCCGCGTCGGCCGCCACATCGGGTGGGCGGCCGGCTTCTGTGTAATTGCTCATGAGTATTTGCCGTAAATTTTGGAATTGTTTTAACAAGCCTTGGGTACAAGGCTCGCTTTCACTCATTGAAAGCTTGCTATCGGGGACGAGTCATCCGAGACCTTCGGCTGACGCCAGAATCATTCCTGCCGTGAGCCCTCCCGTGCTGCGTAGGCATTGCAGGCCTCGCGAAACGCCTCAAACAGACGCAGCGAAACCGGGTTTTCGTTGAAGCGCCACTCCGGGTGCCATTGCACCCCGAGCACAAAGCCCGGTGCCGCAGGCATGGACACCGCCTCGATCAGGCCATCCGGGGCCCGTGCCTCGACGCGCAGGCCCGGGGCCAGACGGTCGATGCCCTGGCTGTGCAGCGAATTGACCTCGAACTGCGCCACTAGCCCCAGGCGCTCGAACAACCCGCCAGGCTCGATGCTGACCGAGTGGCGAGGGCCGTATTGCACCTCCAGGGGGGCGTCCTCAGGTTCGCGGTGGTCAAGGTAGCCAGGCAGTTCCTGCACACGCTGGTGCAGGCTGCCGCCAAGGGCCACATTCAGCTCCTGATAGCCTCGGCAGATGCAGAATACGGGCACACCGACGGCAATGGCTGCCTGCAGCAGCGGCAGGGTCAGGCGATCACGCGCCAAATCATGCCGGGTACCCGCCACACTGGGGGCGCCATTGTAATGATGCGGCTCGATATTTGAAGGCGAGCCGGTAAAAACAATGCCGTGCAGGCGGGCCAGCAGCGCTTGCGTGTCGCTGCCGCCATCACGGGCCGGCAAGATCAGTGGCAAGCCGGCAAAGCCGGCCGCCTCGACATACTTGTCGCCGACCGTATGCGAGGAGTTCTTCCCTACCTGCTGACGGCAGGCGCTGACACCGATCAAAGGGACCGCATTTGCGCTCATGGGCTTACACCGTGTGCAGGTACCAGTTGTACTCGAGGTCGGAAATCGACACTTCGAACTCGGCCAGTTCGCTTTCCTTGCAGGCCACGAAGATATCGATGTAGTCCGGGCTGATGTATTGGTTGAGGACTTCGCTGTCATCCAGCGCGCGCAGGGCATCGCGCAGGTTGTTCGGCAGGCTTTGCTCCAGCTGCTCGTAGGAGTTGCCTTCGATCGGCGCCTCGGGCTCGACCTTGTTGGTCAGGCCATGGTGAACGCCGGCAAGGATCGCCGCGAGCATCAGGTACGGGTTGGCATCGGCGCCGGCTACACGGTGCTCAAGGCGCACATTGTCGCTGCTGTCGGTGGGCACGCGTACGGCCACGGTGCGGTTGTCCAGGCCCCAGCTCGGCGCATTGGGCACGTAGAACTGCGCACCGAAGCGGCGGTAGGAGTTGATGTTGGGGCACAGGAAGGCCATCGACGCCGGCATGGTTTCCAGCACGCCACCAATGGCGTGGCGCAGCGGATCGCTTTGCAGCGGATCGTCACTGGCGAAGATGTTCTTGCCGGTTTTCTTGTCCAGCAATGAAATGTGCACATGCAGGCCGTTGCCTGCCTGGCCCGGGTAGGGCTTGGCCATGAAGGTGGTGTCCATTTCATGGTCGTAGGCGACGTTCTTGATCAGGCGCTTGAGCAGGATCGCATAGTCGCAGGCCTTCAGCGGATCCGCCACGTGGTGCAAGTTGACCTCGAACTGCGCTGGGGCGCTTTCCTTGACGATGGCGTCGGCAGGCAGGCCCTGTTCCTTGGCTGCTTCGAGCATGTCCTGCAAGCAGTCGGCGTACTCGTCGAGGTCGTCGATCAGGTACACCTGGGTCGACTGCGGGCGCTTGCCGGAGATCGGCGAGCGCGGCGGCTGCGGGCGGCCGTTGAGGTTGTCCTGGTCGATCAGGTAGAACTCCAGCTCGAACGCGGCGCAAATATCCAGGCCCAGGTCGTCGAACTTGCTCACCACCTGGCGCAGCACTTCACGCGGGTCGGCGAAGAACGGCTGGCCATCCAGCTCGTGCATGGTCATCAGCAGCTGGGCGGTGGGGCGCTTCTGCCACGGCTCGTCCGACAAGGTGCCGGGGATCGGGAAACAGATACGGTCGGCGTCGCCGATGTCCAGGCCAAGGCCGGTGCTTTCGACAGTGGAACCGTTGATATCAAGGGCGAACAGCGATGCGGGCAGGTTGATGCCCTTCTCGTACACCTTGTGCAGGCTGGCCCGCTCGATGCGCTTGCCACGTACCACGCCATTCATGTCGGAGATCAGCAGGTCTACGTACTGCGTGTCCGGATGGGCCTGGAGGAAGTCATTCATCTCGCTGGAAGAACTGGCGCACGGGGTTACCGACGTCATGGTGTACATCCTTTGATGTGCTGCGGCGATGTGGGGATACGGCTGGCGCCTCACGGGCGACGATGGTTGCAGCTGTTGTTCTTTTCACTTTCCCATCGTGGGGACTGGTTACCCGACCGGGCGCATTGATTCCGGGGGGCCGTTTCACTATAAAATGGCCCAGACGCAACAGACATTGGCAATTTGGCAAGCAGAGCGTGCATCAATGCAATATCAGATAACCCACGCAGACCTCTCTCTGGTCCTGGCACTGGAACGTGGCCGCTCGCTGGCCAAAGCCGCCGAACTGCTCAAAGTCGACGTTTCGACCGTATTCCGCTCGATCCGCCGATTGGAGTCAGCGCTGGGCACTGCTTTGTTCGTCAAGAGCCGAAAGGGCTATCTGCCGACTGACACCGCACAGGCCTTGGCCGAGCAGGCCGAACGTGCCGAGCAGGCGCTGGAAGCGGCGCGCATTGCCATGACCAGTGGCGAGCAGGTGGTCAGCGGCACGGTGCGCCTGACCTGCACAGAGGCGGTGATGCACAGCCTGTTGCTGCCGGCGCTGGCCGAGTTCATGTCCAACTACCCGGCTTTGTCGCTGGAGATGGGCACCTCCAATACCTTCGCCAACCTCAGCCGGCGCGACGCCGACATCGCCCTGCGCCTGACCAACACACCTCCGGAGCACCTGGTTGGCCGCAACCTGGGTTCGACCTCCTATGTAGTCTGCGGCCAGCCACAGTGGCGCGAGCGCCTGAGCGAGTCCCCCGCCAGCGTGCCGTGGATCGCACCAGACGACTCGATGCAGGACCACCCTACGGTGGTCTGGCGCAACCAACAACACCCGGGCCTGAGCCCGCGCTACCAGTGCAGCAGCATGTCGACCATCGCCCAGTTGGTAATGGCCGGCCTGGGCGTGGCAGCACTCCCGGACTACATGGTGCATGCGCTGCCTGGGGTGGATGCTCTCAGCGGTCCCCTGCCCGGCTGCGACACTCAGCTGTGGTTGCTGACCCGGCCGGATTGCCGGGCGTTGCGCTCGGTGCAGACCTTGTTCGAAGAGCTGACCCCGCGGTTGCGTGACGCGATGCTCTGAGGTTATCGTCAAGCTCATGCACTGAGGGTGTCTGTTCCGGCTCTTTCGCGGGTAAACCCGCAGCTACAAGCTACGCGGTCCCTGTAGGAGCGGGTTCACCCGCGAAGAAGGCATCGCAGGGTTTGCAGGTACCGCCCGGCAAAACAGCGCTTCCCTATTGGCTGGTGAATTTTTATACTATCGAGTCCGCCTGCCCATTAATGGGCTGCACGCCCACCGCAATTGCTACTGAGGAAGACCATGGCCCGCGTAACTGTTGAAGACTGCCTGGAACACGTGGATAACCGCTTTGAGCTGGTCATGCTCTCGACCAAGCGCGCTCGCCAGCTGGCGACCGGCGGCAAAGAGCCACGCGTTGCGTGGGAAAACGACAAGCCAACCGTTGTTGCCCTGCGTGAAATTGCCGAAGGCATCGTCACCAACGAGTTCATCGCCGCTGAAGAGATCGTCACCGAGGATCCGGTGTTCGCCGCGTTCGAGGACGAGAACAACGAGGCTGTCTGATTGATGCCAGGTCGACGTCGTACGGCGCAAGGCCCTCTTCCTCGGCAGGAGGTGAACCCATGCCGGGTATAGAAGCCTTGGCCGAACGGCTGTCGACCTATCTTGGCCCCGAACAGGTCAACCTGGTTCGGCGTGCCTATTTCTACGCCGAACAGGCCCACGATGGGCAACGCCGCCGCAGTGGCGAGCCCTACGTAACCCACCCGCTGGCCGTGGCCAGCATCCTCGCCGACATGCACATGGACCATCAGAGCCTGATGGCGGCCATGCTGCACGATGTGATCGAAGACACCGGCATCGCCAAGGAAGCCCTCAGCCAGCAGTTTGGCGAGACTGTGGCCGAATTGGTCGATGGGGTCAGCAAGCTGACCCAGATGAATTTCGAGACCAAGGCCGAGGCGCAGGCGGAAAACTTCCAGAAGATGGCCATGGCCATGGCCCGCGATATCCGCGTGATCCTGGTCAAGCTGGCCGACCGCCTGCACAACATGCGCACCCTGGAAGTGCTGTCTGGCGAAAAGCGCCGGCGCATCGCCAAGGAAACCCTCGAGATCTACGCCCCCATCGCCAACCGCCTGGGGATGCACACCGTGCGCGTGGAGTTCGAAGACCTTGGCTTCAAGGCCATGCACCCGATGCGCTCGTCGCTGATTCATCGTGCAGTGAAGAGCGCACGCGGCAACCGCAAAGAAATCGTCGCCAAGATCGAGCACTCGCTGGCCAACTGCCTGTCCGCCGACGGCATCGAGGGCGAGGTCAGCGGGCGGCAGAAACACCTCTATGGCATCTACAAGAAGATGCGCGGCAAGCGCCGTGCCTTCAACGAGATCATGGACGTGTATGCCTTCCGCATCATTGTCGACAAGGTTGACACCTGCTACCGCGTGCTCGGCGCCGTGCACAACCTGTACAAGCCGCTGCCCGGACGCTTCAAGGATTACATCGCGATCCCCAAGGCCAATGGCTACCAGTCGTTGCACACGACCCTGTTCGGCATGCACGGCGTGCCCATCGAAATCCAGATCCGCACCCGCGAAATGGAAGAGATGGCCAACAACGGCATCGCCGCGCACTGGCTGTACAAGTCAAACGACGACGAGCAGCCCAAGGGCAGCCACGCGCGTGCCCGCCAGTGGGTCAAGGGTATCCTCGAACTGCAGCAACGTGCCGGCAACTCCCTGGAATTCATCGAGAGCGTGAAGATCGACCTGTTCCCGGACGAGGTCTACGTGTTCACGCCCAAAGGCCGAATCATGGAGTTGCCCAAAGGCTCCACGGCCGTCGACTTCGCCTACGCGGTGCACACCGACGTTGGCAACAGTTGCATCGCGTGCCGCATCAACCGCCGCCTGGCGCCGCTGTCCGAACCGCTACAAAGCGGCTCGACAGTGGAAATCGTCAGCGCCCCGGGCGCTCGGCCAAACCCGGCCTGGCTCAACTTTGTGGTCTCAGGCAAGGCACGCACGAATATCCGCCACGCGCTCAAGCAACAGCGCCGCTCCGAATCCATCAGCCTGGGCGAGCGCCTGCTGAACAAGGTACTCACTGGCTTCGACAGCAGCCTGGAGAAAATCCCCCAGGAACGCATCGAGTCTATTCTCGCCGAGTACCGCCTGGAGCTGATAGAAGACCTGCTCGAAGACATCGGCCTGGGCAACCGCATGGCCTACGTGGTCGCGCGCCGCCTGCTGTCGGCCGAAGGCGAACAGCTGCCGGCGCCAGAAGGCCCGCTGGCGATCCGCGGCACCGAAGGCCTGGTGCTCAGCTACGCCAAGTGCTGCACGCCGATCCCGGGTGACCCGATTGTCGGCCACCTGTCAGCCGGCAAAGGCATGGTCGTGCACCTGGAGAACTGCCGCAACATCAGTGAAATCCGCCACAACCCCGAAAAGTGCGTGCAACTCTCCTGGGCCAAGGACATCACTGGCGAGTTCAATGTCGAACTGCGTGTCGAACTGGAACACCAGCGCGGGCTGATCGCCCTGCTGGCCAGCAGCGTCAACGCCGCCGACGGCAACATTGAAAAGATCAGCATGGACGAACGCGACGGCCGTATCAGCGTGGTCCAACTGGTGGTCAGCGTGCACGACCGCGTGCACCTGGCGCGTGTGATCAAGAAGCTGCGTACCCTGACCGGTGTGGTCCGCATCACCCGCATGCGTACGTAGTCCGCCAACCGCAAGGAGTCATCATGAGCAAAACCGTCATCAACAGCGACAAGGCCCCTGCCGCCATCGGCACCTACTCGCAGGCGATCAAGGCCGGCAACACCGTGTACATGTCGGGCCAAATCCCTCTGGACCCGAAGACCATGGAACTGGTCGAAGGCTTCGAAGCCCAGACCGTGCAGGTGTTCGAGAACCTCAAGGCCGTGGCTGAAGCTGCTGGCGGTTCGTTCAAGGACATCGTGAAACTGAACATCTTCCTCACAGACCTGAGCCACTTCGCCAAGGTAAACGAGGTGATGGGCCGCTACTTCGAACAGCCCTACCCGGCCCGCGCCGCCATCGGCGTTGCCGCGTTGCCGAAAGGCTCCCAGGTCGAAATGGACGCCATCCTGGTCATCGAATGATGCCCTGGTGACGGGCCCTGCCCGTCACCTTCCTTCCTCTGCAAGGTTACCCCGTCATGCGTCAAGCACTGCCCTTTGCGCTGGCAGCCCTGCTACTGGGCGGCTGCACCAGCCACAAACCCGAAGATTTCAACGGCATCTGGATCAACCAGGAAGCCATCACTGCGGCGGTCAAAGCCGGCAGCCTGCGCCAGGCGCTGAATGAGCACGGCCCAGTGTTCGAGTGGAAGCTCGACGTGGCCAATCAGCAAGCTAGCTATAGCAATGGTTTCGAGGCCGCTGACGGCCAGCTGAGCGCCAATGAAAAGCAATGGCAGGCCCGTTTCCAAGGCGGCCAGACCGAACAGCTTTCGCTCGATGGCGACGAGCTGCTGGCCGTCGCCCAGAACGGCGCCAAGCAAACCTTCGTGCGCGCCAAGACACCGGCGACAGCCAATGCACCACTGGGCAGCAGCTTCGAGAAAGCGCTTTACCAGGCCTACCTGGGTGGTGACTGGAAGATCGTCGACGGCCAAGGCAAAGGTGCCAGTGTACGCTTCAGCGATACCGGCAACGTCACCGGCCTACCGGGGCCGGACCGCTTCGCCCTGTGCCTGGCAGGTGATTGCGCGACCATGGGTGGCAACAATGACAGCCTGTGGCTGGAGCGCAACCAGCGTGGCGCACCGTTCATCATCAAGCGCGATGGTGACAAGCTGGAGATTTTCCAGGCAGTGAACCGTGCCCAGCCGGATGAAATGCCAGAACTGGCAGCGGGCAAGCGTCAATGGGCGCTGGAGCGCAGCTGAGATGATGCGCGGCCCCTGTGGGGGCCTTGTGTCGCGATAGGGCTGCGAAGCAGCCCCGGCAGGCTATGCCGTCACACTGAAATTCAGGGGCCGCTTTGCGGCCCTTTCGCGACACAAGGCCGCTCCCAACAAGGCATCGCGCCACCTGCCAGCTAGGCTTTTCCTGCCAGAATCGCGGCGTAGCCTTCCTTGTAGCTCGGATACTCAGGCGCCCAGCCGAGCGCCCGCGCCCGCGCATTGCTGCAGCGCTTGCTGCCGGTACGCCGCACCCGCTGCTCATCGGACCATTCGGTAACCCCCATGTACGCCCGTAGCCAGGCCACCACATCGGCCAGCGGCGCCGGGTCGTCATCAACGCCAATGTAGCAGTCGTCCAGAGCCTTGCCATCAGCATCGGCCTGCAGCAGAAACGCCAGCAGGCTGGCGGCATCTTCGGCATGAATGCGGTTGCCATACAGCGGTGGCTCCTCGGCAACGCGGTAACCCTGACGCACCTGGCTCAGCAACCACTCACGCCCTGGGCCATAGATACCGGTCAGGCGGACCACGCTCGCCGGGATGCCGCTGGCCAGTGCCAACCGTTCAGCCTCCAGCATCACACGCCCGGAATAGCCCTCAGGCTCGGTGGCAGCGCCCTCCTCTATCCACTCGCCGCCTTTCTGCGCATACACACTGCTGCTTGAGACGAACAGCAGGCGACGCGGGCGCTGGCCACGCTCGGCCAACCAGGCCAACACATGGCGCAAACCATCGACATAGGCTGCTTGGTAACCCGCCTCATCGTGCTGGCTGGCCGCCACGCAGTACACCAGGTAGTCCAGCGGGCCCTGTGGCCAGGCCTGCGGTATCGACGGTTCGGCCAAATCTGCGGCAACCGGCTGAACCCCTGCGGGCAGCTGACCAACAGAACGGCGCAGGCCGCTCACCTGCCAGCCTTTAGCCAACATCTGCTTGGCCAGACGCCCACCCACATCACCACAACCCACCACCATCACGGAAAGGTCTGACATCTCTAAACTCCCTAGACCAATTGATCAGCCTGGCCACGCTACACGATGGGTGGCTAGACCATAGGCGAAAAAAGCTACAATATTACTTTTGTTAACAAGAATTACTTGCAATAATGGCCGCCAAATTGTTCTCGGCCTACATCGAGGCCTTGGAGAACGTTCACTTTTTCTTCATCAGGTCCGGCCAGCATGACACGTACTCAACCTTCCGCTTCGCCAACCCCGTCGCGCGCCTGGCGCGCCATCGCCGCGCTGACACTCAGCCTGGTGCTGGCCCCGGTGGCCATGGCCGATGAGCCAACCACCAACGCAGCCACACCTGCGGCTGCTACTGCCCCGGCCGCATCCGCTGCTGCCCCGGTCGATGCGCCGGCGCCTGGTGCCACTGCCACCAACCCGGCAGATGCAGACCCAAGCGTTCAAGCCCTGGTCGAAGACACCTCGCTGGGCATGGCCCATGACCTGTCCCCATGGGGCATGTACAAGAACGCCGACATCGTGGTGAAGATCGTCATGATCGGCCTGGCCATCGCCTCCATCATCACCTGGACCATCTGGATTGCCAAAGGCTTCGAGCTGATGGGCGCCAAGCGCCGCCTGCGGGGTGAAATCGCCCAGTTGAAGAAGTCCACCACCCTGAAGGAAGCCAGCGAAGTCTCCAACAAGGAAGGCACCCTGGCCCATACCCTGGTCCACGATGCCCTCGAAGAGATGCGCCTTTCGACTAACGCCCGCGAAAAAGAAGGCATCAAGGAGCGCGTCAGCTTCCGTCTGGAGCGCCTGGTGCATGCCAGCGGCCGTACCATGAGCAGCGGCACCGGCGTCCTCGCAACCATCGGCTCCACCGCACCGTTCGTTGGCCTGTTCGGTACCGTATGGGGCATCATGAACAGCTTCATCGGCATCGCCAAGACCCAGACCACCAACCTGGCCGTCGTTGCCCCAGGTATCGCCGAAGCGCTGCTGGCCACGGCTCTGGGCCTGGTCGCGGCAATCCCGGCCGTGGTCATCTACAACGTCTTCGCCCGCTCCATTGCCGGTTACAAGGCGCAGGTGTCCGATGCCTCCGCTCAGGTACTGCTGCTGGTCAGCCGTGATCTGGACCACCAGGGTAGCGAGCGCGCCGCCCCGCACATGGTGAAAGTGGGGTAAGCCATGGGCCTGCATCTCAACGAAGGTGGCGACGACCTCGCCGAAAACCACGAAATCAACGTTACGCCGTTCATCGACGTGATGCTGGTGCTGCTGATCATCTTCATGGTCGCCGCCCCCTTGGCCACGGTCGACATCAAGGTCGACCTGCCGGCCTCAACCGCCAAACCGGCGCCAAGGCCAGAGAAACCGGTGTTCGTCAGCGTCAAGGCCGACCAGAAGCTGTATGTCGGCGACGATCAGGTTGCTGCACCCGACCAGCTTGGCCCGATGCTCGACGCCAAGACCAAGGGTGACAAGGAAACCACCATCTTCTTCCAGGCTGACAAAGGCGTGGATTACGGCGACCTGATGGAGGTGATGAACAACATGCGCGCGGCCGGCTACCTGAAAGTCGGTCTGGTAGGTCTCGAGACGGCAGCCAAGAAATGATGAAAACGCGCTCTAACATGGCGCGCTACGGTGGCAGCCTGGCGATCGTGCTGGGTGTGCACGTGGTCGCCGTGCTGCTGACGCTCAACTGGTCGGTACCACAGGCCATCGAACTGCCCCCGGCAGCGATGATGGTCGAACTGGCACCGTTGCCGGAGCCTGCGCCACCACCACCCCCAAAGGCAGCTCCGCAGCCACCGGCACCGGTCGAGGAACCACCGTTGCCGAAGCTGGCAGAAGCGCCCAAACCCAAGATCGCCATCCCCAAGCCGCCCAAGCCAAAGGCCAAGCCGCAACCGCCCAAGCCCGAGAAAAAGCCTGAGCGGCCGAAGGAAGCACCACCCACCGAGCAAACGGTGGACGCACCGCCCAGCAACACGCCACCGCAGAAGTCCGCGGCACCGGCACCGAGCATTGCGTCCAACAGCAACGCCCTGCCAACCTGGCAGAGCGACCTGCTGCGCCACCTTGCCAAGTACAAGCGTTACCCGGAAGACGCGCGCCGTCGTGGCCTGCAAGGCATGAACCGCCTGCGCTTCGTGGTCGACGCCGAAGGCAAGGTCGTGTCGTACTCCATGGCCGGTGGCTCGGGCAGTGCCGCACTGGACCGGGCGACCCTGGAAATGATCCGTCGGGCCGGCACGGTACCCAAGCCGCCACCCGAGTTGCTGAACAATGGCACGATTGAAGTCGTGGCACCGTTCGTCTACTCACTGGACCGCCGCTAAGACTTTTGTTTCTGTCACAATTCGGCAAGTCTGATAACGTGCGTCTATCAATTGCAGCCGCTATGCTGGGCTCGCAACTTCATGGACGCACGTTATGACCCTCACAGAATTACGCTACATCGTCACACTCGCCCAGGAACAGCACTTCGGCCATGCCGCCGAGCGCTGTCACGTGAGCCAACCCACCCTGTCGGTCGGTGTGAAGAAGCTCGAGGACGAGCTTGGCGTTCTGATCTTCGAGCGCAGCAAAAGCGCAGTACGTCTGACCCCGGTCGGCGAAAACATCGTCGCCCAAGCGCAGAAGGTACTGGAGCAGGCCCAAGGCATTCGCGAGCTGGCCCAGGCCGGCAAAAATCAGCTGACCGCTCCGCTCAAGGTCGGCGCTATCTACACCGTCGGCCCCTACCTGTTCCCGCACCTGATCCCGCAGCTGCACCGCGTAGCGCCGCAAATGCCGCTGTACATCGAAGAAAACTTCACCCACGTACTGCGCGAAAAGCTGCGCAACGGTGAACTGGACGCGGTGATCATCGCCCTGCCGTTCAACGAAGCCGACGTGCTGACGCTACCGCTATACGACGAACCGTTCTGCGCCCTGATGCCTGCCGACCACCCATGGACGGCGAAGAAGACCATCGACACCGCCATGCTCAACGACAAGAGCCTGCTGCTGCTTGGTGAGGGCCACTGCTTCCGTGACCAGGTACTGGAAGCCTGCCCTACCCTGAACAAGGGGGGTGAAGGCTCACGGCACACCACGGTTGAGTCCAGCTCGCTGGAAACCATCCGTCACATGGTGGCTTCCGGCCTTGGCGTATCGATCTTGCCGCTGTCGGCAGTGCACAGCCATCACTATGCCCCCGGCGTCATCGAAGTGCGCCCGCTGACGGCACCGGCACCGTTCCGCACGGTCGCCATCGCCTGGCGCGCCAGCTTCCCGCGGCCAAAGGCCATCGAGATCCTCGCCGATTCGATCCGCCTGTGCTCGGTCGCCAAAAACCCTGCGGAACAACCGGCCTGAGTCATGAGTGAGCTGTCGAAGGTCCCGGTCACAGTACTGAAAGGCGTGGGCGAGGCTATGGCGGAGAAACTCGCCAAGGTCGGCCTGGAAAACCTGCAGGACGTGTTGTTCCACCTGCCCCTGCGCTACCAGGACCGTACGCGCGTGGTGCCAATCGGCCAACTGCGTCCCGGCCAGGACGCGGTTATCGAGGGCGTGGTCAGTGGTGCCGATGTGACCATGGGCAAGCGCCGCAGCCTGGTGGTGCGCCTGGGCGACGGGAGCGGTGTGCTGACATTGCGCTTCTACCACTTCAGCAACGCGCAGAAGGAGGGCCTGAAGCGGGGCACCCACCTGCGCTGCTACGGAGAAGCCCGCCCCGGCGCTTCGGGCTTGGAAATCTACCACCCGGAGTACCGTGCGCTGAACGGCAACGAGCCACCACCACCGGTGGAGCAGACCCTGACGCCGATCTACCCGTCCACCGAAGGCCTTACCCAGCAACGCCTGCGCCTGTTGTGCCAGCAGAGCCTTGCGCTGCTTGGCCCGCGTAGCCTGCCCGACTGGCTGCCTGACGAACTTGCCCGGGACTACCAGCTGGCACCCTTGGACGAAGCCATCCGCTACCTGCACAACCCGCCGGCCGACGCTGACCTCGACGAGCTCGCCGAAGGCCAGCACTGGGCTCAACACCGCCTGGCCTTCGAAGAGTTGCTGACCCATCAGCTGTCGCAGCAACGCCTGCGCGAAAGCCTGCGCAGCCTGCGTGCGCCGGTACTGCCCAAGGCCACGCGCCTGCAGGCGCAATACCTGGCTAACCTGGGCTTCCAGCCGACCGGCGCGCAGCAGCGGGTAGCCAACGAAATTGCCTACGACCTTAGCCAACACGAACCGATGATGCGCCTGGTGCAGGGCGACGTGGGTGCCGGCAAGACCGTGGTCGCAGCACTGGCGGCGCTGCAGGCGCTGGAGGCTGGCTACCAGGTGGCATTGATGGCACCCACCGAGATCCTCGCCGAGCAGCACTACATTACCTTCAAGCGCTGGCTGGAACCGCTGGGCATCGAAGTCGCCTGGCTAGCCGGCAAACTCAAGGGCAAGGCCCGGGCTGCTTCCCTGGAGCAGATCGCCAACGGTGCACCCATGGTGGTCGGCACCCACGCGCTGTTCCAGGAAGAGGTAAGGTTCAAGCACCTGGCCCTTGCGATCATCGACGAACAGCACCGGTTCGGCGTGCAGCAGCGCCTGGCCCTGCGCAAGAAGGGCGTGGCCGGCGAACTGTGCCCGCACCAGTTGATCATGACCGCCACACCTATTCCGCGCACGCTGGCCATGAGCGCCTACGCCGACCTGGACACCTCGGTGCTCGACGAATTGCCGCCAGGCCGTACGCCGGTGAACACCGTGCTGGTGGCCGACAGCCGCCGCTTCGAAGTGGTCGAGCGGGTACGCGCCGCCTGCGCCGAGGGGCGCCAGGCCTATTGGGTATGCACGCTGATCGAAGAGTCCGAAGAACTCACCTGCCAGGCCGCCGAAAGCACCTACGAGGAGCTTGGCAGCGCGCTAGGCGAGCTGAGGGTGGGGTTGATCCACGGGCGCATGAAACCGGCGGAAAAAGCCGAGATCATGGCCGAGTTCAAGGCTGGCAACCTGCAGCTTCTGGTCGCGACCACGGTCATCGAGGTGGGCGTGGACGTGCCCAACGCCAGCCTGATGATCATCGAGAACCCCGAGCGCCTGGGCCTTGCACAGTTGCACCAGCTGCGCGGCCGGGTAGGCCGAGGCAGTGCCGTGAGCCATTGCGTGCTGCTGTACCACCCGCCGCTGTCGCAGATCGGCCGCGAGCGCTTGGGGATCATGCGCGAGACCAACGACGGCTTCATCATCGCCGAAAAAGACCTTGAACTGCGGGGCCCGGGTGAGATGCTCGGCACCCGCCAGACCGGTCTGCTGCAGTTCAAGGTCGCCGACCTGATGCGCGACGCCGACCTGCTGCCGGCCGTGCGCGACGCGGCCCAGGCCTTGGTATCACGCTGGCCGGAACACGTCAGCCCGCTGCTGGACCGCTGGCTGCGCCACGGCCAACAATATGGCCAAGTGTGACGCCAGTCCCAGAATGGATCCAGATTTGCTCGCAGGCTGGTTATACTTCGCGTTTAAAAGAAACAGTGGATACGGACCATGACTGAAGTTGCCCTGGACACCGCAACCCCACACGCCCCCTCCGTCATCAGGCTGCTGCTCGACAAGCTCGGCGTGCCCTACCGCCAGGTGGTCGAACACTCGCACCTGCCTGCGGCTTCGCGGGTGCAGGCTGTCCTTCTCGACGACGAGGTCGGCGCCCTCATGGTGCTGTTCCCGCAGAGCCACCTGCTGGACCTCAACCGCCTGGCCGAGCTGACCGGGCGCAAGCTGACCGCGGTGTCGGTGCCGCGCCTGAAGCAGATGCTCGACAAGCACCACCTCAAGGCCCTGCCGGGCATCCCGGCGCTGACCAGCTCGCCATGTCAGTACGAAAAGAGCCTGCTCGACGCCGAAACTGTCTTTATCCAGTCAGGCGAAGCCGGTCTGTTGCTGGAAATCGAACGCGCACACTTCAAGCGCATGCTGGCCAAGGCCAGCGCCAGCAGCTTTGGCCAGCAAGTCGAAGCGATCAGCCCCAATCTCGACCGCCCCGATGACGACACCCGGGAAATCACCGATGCGGTCCAGGCCTTCACTGCCCGACGCATTCAGAAACGCCTGGAAGAGACCATCGAAATTCCACCGCTCGCCGACACCGCGCAGAAGATCATCAAGCTGCGGGTAGATCCCAACGCCAGCATCGACGACATCACCGGCGTAGTCGAAACCGACCCGGCGCTGGCGGCACAGGTGGTGAGCTGGGCTGCATCGCCCTACTATGGATCACCGGGCAAGATCCGCTCGGTAGAAGACGCCATCGTGCGTGTGCTGGGTTTCGACCTGGTGATCAACCTGGCCTTGGGCCTGGCGCTGGGCAAGACCTTGAGCCTGCCCAAAGACCACCCGCAGCAGGCCACGCCCTACTGGCAACAATCGATCTACACCGCCGCGATCATCGAAGGCCTGACCCGCGCCATGCCGCGCGCAGAACGCCCCGAGGCCGGGCTGACCTACCTGGCCGGGCTACTGCACAACTTTGGCTACCTGCTGCTGGCGCACGTGTTCCCACCGCATTTTTCGCTGATTTGCCGCCACCTTGAGGTCAACCCGCATTTGAACCACACCTATGTGGAACAACACTTGCTGGGCATCAGCCGCGAACAGATCGGTGCCTGGCTGATGAAGCTGTGGGACATGCCAGAAGAGCTGTCGACTGCCTTGCGCTTTCAGCACGATCCAGCCTACGACGGCGAATATTTCGCGTTCCCCAACTTGGTGTGCCTGGCCACCCGCCTGCTGCGCTCGCGAGGTATAGGCTCAGGGCCGCAGGAAGAGATTCCTGACGAGCTGTTGGAACGCCTGAGCATTACCCGGGACAAGGCCGAGGATGTGGTGAACAAGGTGCTCGAAGCCGAGAACCTGCTGCGTGAGCTGGCTTCGCAGTTCCATGCACCGCATTAAGCATTAGCACATAGCTTGTGGGAGCGGGCATGCCCGCGAACACCGGCGAAACCGGTGCCATGCACGGCGTCGCTTGTTTCGCGAGCACGCCCGCTCCCACAGGTAAAGCGTCAGCATCCCCGTCGGGTTTCAGCCTTTCTTCTTCGGTTTCAGGTATTTCATCAACCCCTGGAACCACATCACCAGCGCCGGATTGCCCTTGATCTGGATGTGCTTTTCCTGAATCCCCTGCATGAACGCCAGCTGCTTGTTACCCGCCTGCATGGTGGCGAAGCCATAAGCGGCGTCCCTGAAGGCAATGGCGAACGCCGGCTGTGGGTGCGCGCCGCCCTTGCTGCTGATGCGTTCGTTGTGGACGATGAAGTGTCGGGCGACCTTGCCGTCCAGGGTCTGCATCTGGAACACCAGGTCCTTGCCCTTGAGCTGCTGCTGGAATGCGGGGTTATTACGGCTGGCCCTGGCCATCAACAGCCCCATGGCCCAGAGAAGAAAGCGAAACTTCATCAACGCGCCTCGAATGAAAAGTGACTAAGGCGCGCAGTTTATCCTTTTCCAGAACTATTTATGCAAGTTCGAAACATTTTGCCTGCAGAAAGCACAACGGGCGCCTTGGGGCGCCCGCTTGGCCGACACTGGGGTTGTCAGGGAGCGATCACTTGCCTTTCTTGGCTGGCTTGGCGGGGGCGTTAACGCTGTCGCGCAGGTTCTTGCCAGGCTTGAAGGCCACGGTATTGCTGGCCTTGATCTTGACCGGTTCCCCAGTTTGCGGGTTCTTGCCGGTACGCGCGCCGCGATGACGTTTTTCGAAGGTGCCGAAACCGACCAAGGTCACGGTGTCCTTGCCCAGGGCACCGGTAATGCTGTCGAGAATCGCGTTCAAAACCTGATTGGCCTTTTCCTTGGTCAGATCAGCCTTATCGGCGATGACGGCGGCGAGTTCTGGTTTGCGCATAGTGAAGCCTCTTTGACGGAATTCTTGTTGTTATGCCGTGCTGCCTCTGGGAGCAGCGCTCAAGGCACCGCAGGCTCTAATCTGCGGCAGACGGGAGTGAGAATGGCACGAGCTCAGGGGCCGCGCCAGTATCTGGGCGGCCATTGTGCAGGCAACAACAGGATAAATCCGACAGAACAGCCGCTATTTACGCCATAACCGCTGGTAACTGACGATTCAGCGCCAGCTTCTCCATCACCGCCGCTCCGGTCAGGGCGTAGCCCAGCAACTTGCCGTCGGCATCAAGGCAGAGCACCTTGAGGTCACTGCCCTGCCCCTCTACCTGCCAGGTGCCTTCGCAACCCTGTGGCGCTGGCGAGACGACCAGCGGACAGGCCGGGGTTTTCACGGTGATAGGCATCGGCCCGTAGAAAACTGCCGTCGGCTTGCCGGCCAGGGTTTGCGCCAGCGCCCGGGCACAGCTCATCAGCGGCATCACGTACAGCAGGTTGATGCCATCGACTTCGGCACAGTCGCCAAGGGCGAAGATGTTGGCGTGTGATGTACGTAGCTCACGGTCTACGCTTACACCTCGATTGGTCTGCAGCCCAGCTGCGGCAGCCAGGTCGGTACGTGGGCGCAGGCCGATGGCCGAAACCACCAGGTCGCAGGCAATCACGCTGCCATCCGACAGGTGCGCCTCCAGGCCTTGGGTCACCTGCTGCAGGCGGGTCAGCACCGGCCCCAAGTGAAAGCGTACTCCCAGCCCCTCCAGCCCACCCTGTACAGCCGCCGCAGCGGCCGAGTGCAGCAGGGTCGGCATGACCTGTTCACACGGCGCCACAACGTCGACCTTGAAACCACCCAGGCTCATGTCGTTTGCGAATTCGCAGCCGATCAGGCCGGCGCCGAGGATCAGGACACGCTGCTTGCCCGCGGCGGCAGCACGGAAGCGCGCGTAGTCCTCCAGATCGTTGATCGGGAATACCAGATGGCCGCCATCACCCTCGATCGGCACTTGCACGGTCTGCGCCCCCCAGGCCAGCACCAGATCGCGGTATTCCACGGCTTCTTCGCCGATCCACAGCCGCTTGTGGCCCGGGTCGATGCCGCTGATGCGGGTATGGGTGCGGACCTCGGCGTTCAATTGCTCGGCCATGGCACCCGCCTCAGCCATGCACAGGCCGTCGGCGTCCTTCTGCTTGGCAAAGCCCATGGAAAGCATCGGCTTGGAGTACGAACGACCATCGTCGGCGGTGATCAGCAACAGCGGCGTCTGCGTATCGAGCTTGCGAAATTCACGGGCCAGGTTGTAGCCCGCAAGGCCGGTACCGATGATTACCACAGGGGACGTCATGTCGTGCTTTCCTCGATTAACCGATGGAGATCATTTCAAAGTCGCTTTTGCCGACGCCACAGTCGGGGCACAGCCAGTCCTCAGGCACATCCTCCCAACGGGTGCCGGGGGCGATGCCGTCGTCGGGCCAGCCTTCGGCTTCGTCGTAGATCAGGCCACAGACAATACATTGCCACTTTTTCATCAGGTCTATTTCCTCGGTTCAGGCTGGGGCTTGTGTTGCGGCTGATGGCCTCTTGGCGGGCAAGCCCGCGCCTACAGTGACCGCGCAGGCCGGGCGGGCTTGCCCGCGAATGGGGCCAGCGCGCAATGCGTGGGGGCTTTGTAGCGGCCCTGTCGGCAGTATGCAAGCAGTTGGGGCAATCATGCTAAGCTCGCCGCCTCTCTGGCTGTAACAAAGCATACCGACGTGTCGTACGAATCCCCGCAAGCAGCCGCTGTCGCGTGGCTGCCGTATTCACAGCTGGCGACCGACATCGACCAGCCCACCCTTGACTGGCTGTTCGACGAGGGCTCGCTGACCCGCCGCCTGACCCGTCTGTCCATCGATCACTTTTCCGTCACCCCGCTGTTCGAGGGCTGGCAGCCGCTGCGCGATGACGAATGCCAAGCGCTGGGCATCGCTGCTGGCGCCGAAGGCTGGGTGCGCGAAGTGTACCTGCGCGGCCATGGCCAACCTTGGGTGTTCGCCCGCAGCGTGGCCAGCCGTAGCGCACTGGAACGTGGTGGCCTGGACCTGGAATCCTTGGGCAGCCGCTCGCTGGGCGAGCTGCTGTTCTGCGACCAGGCGTTCATCCGTCATCCGCTCGAAGTGTGTACTTACCCACAGGCATGGCTGCCGTCCGAAGCTGCACATGCGGCGCTTTGGGGCCGCCGCTCGCGCTTCGAGCGCAACGGTCTGGACCTGCTGGTGGCAGAAGTGTTTCTACCGGCATTGTGGCAAGCGGCCAAGGAGGATAACCGCTGATGTACCTGCAACTGCTCAAGTCGCTCAACCGCCTGCATCCACGGGCCTGGGACTTCGTCCAGCTCAGCCGTATGGACCGGCCGATAGGCATCTACCTGCTGTTGTGGCCGACCCTGTCGGCAGTGTGGATTGCCGGCAATGGGTCACCCACCCTGGCCAATGTGCTCATCTTCGGCCTTGGTGTGGTGCTGATGCGCGCCGCCGGCTGCTGCATCAACGACTTTGCCGACCGCAAGGTTGACGGCCACGTCAAGCGGACCGCCGACCGCCCCCTGGCCAGTGGCCGGGTGCGGCCACGCGAGGCGCTGACACTGTTCGCGATTCTGGTCGGGGTGAGTTTCCTGCTGGTGCTGTGCACCAACAGCCGCACCGTCTGGCTGTCGTTCGGGGCGGTGGCCTTGGCGTTCTGCTACCCGTTCATGAAGCGCTACACCTACTACCCGCAGGTGGTGCTGGGCGCGGCGTATTCGTGGGGCATTCCCATGGCTTTTACAGCCGCTGGCGGTGAGTTGCCGGCCGGCGCCTGGCTGCTGTATATCGCCAACCTGCTGTGGACGGTGGGTTATGACACCTATTACGCCATGGTCGACCGCGATGACGACCTGAAAATTGGTGTGAAATCCACTGCGATCCTGTTCGGCGACGCTGATCGCAGCATCATCCTGACCCTGCAGTTGCTGTCGCTGGGCTGCCTGTTGCTGGCCGGTAGCCGCTTCGACCTGGGTGGCTGGTTCCACCTTGGGTTGCTGGGCGCGGCGGCTTGCTTTGCCTGGGAATACTGGTCAACGCGCAAGCTGGACCGGGAATCGTGCTTCAAGGCGTTTCTGCACAACCACTGGGCGGGGATGCTGGTGTTTATCGGGGTGGTGCTGGATTACGCGTTGCGCTGAGTAGTTTGGGGCTGCTGCGCAGCCCATCGCGACACAAGGCCGCACACATTGATCGGCATACGTCGAACCATGTGGCCTTGTGTCGCGATGGGCCGCACAGCGGCCCCGGCTATCTCAAGGCTTGGCAACGTGCCAGACGTCTTTCATGCCGTCACCGGTCATGTCACCGGCCTTCTTGTCCTTGATGAAGGTATACAGCGGCTTGCCGTCGTAAGCCCACTGCATCGAACCGTCGTCACGCTTTACATGGGTCCATTTATCCTTCGGTGCTTCGTCTTCTTTCTTGACCATCAACGGTGGCCAGTTCTTGGCGCACTCGCCATTGCACATCGACTTGCCACCCGCATCCTTGTCAAAGGTGTACAGGGTCATGCCGGCATGATCGACCCACATGCCATCCTTCTCCATGGCATGGTGGGCCAACGCCACCCCCGGGAGCGCCAACGCAGTGAAAAGGGCCATCCAGCTCAGCGTATGTCGTGTCATTGGATTCACCATTGTTTCGGGGGGAAATGGGTTCGGGTTGCCATTAAAGCGGCCCTCTGTAGCCTAGTTCAGTCACGGAATGTCGCCAGAACGGCCAACACCCTGTCACACAGCTGCAATAATTCCGTTATCTAATGCGGGCCAAGACACCGAATCCAGGAGAGGTTTTGAGCATGGTAGGCAGGAACATTCTGATCGTCGACGACGAAGCGCCCATTCGCGAGATGATCGCCGTTGCCCTGGAAATGGCCGGCTATGACTGCCTGGAAGCGGAAAACTCCCAACAGGCCCACGCGATCATCGTCGACCGCAAACCGGACCTGATCCTGCTCGACTGGATGCTGCCGGGCACCTCCGGCATCGAGCTGGCCCGCCGCCTGAAGCGCGACGAGCTGACCGGTGATATTCCGATCATCATGCTCACGGCCAAGGGTGAAGAAGACAACAAGATCCAGGGCCTGGAAGTGGGCGCCGACGACTACATCACCAAGCCGTTCTCGCCGCGTGAACTGGTAGCGCGACTGAAAGCCGTGCTGCGCCGCACGGGTCCGAGCGACAGCGAGGCGCCGATCGAGGTCGGCGGCCTGCTGCTCGACCCGATCAGCCACCGTGTGACCATCGACGGCAAGCCGGCCGAGATGGGCCCTACCGAATACCGCCTGCTGCAGTTTTTCATGACCCACCAGGAGCGCGCCTACACCCGAGGCCAATTGCTGGACCAGGTGTGGGGCGGCAACGTCTACGTCGAGGAACGTACCGTCGACGTGCACATCCGTCGCCTGCGCAAGGCGCTGGGTGAAGCTTACGAGAATCTGGTACAAACCGTCCGGGGCACTGGCTACCGCTTCTCGACCAAGAGCTGATCGAGCTCTGGAGCGCCAAGCTGCACATCGTTGTACAAGGATCGTCAATTGAACCAGAACTGGCATGCAACCCTGATTCGCCATCTGCTGTTGCTGATTACCGTCTGCCTGATCGGCGGGCTGGTCAGCGGCTACTATGGCTGGAGCCTGGCCATTGGCCTGGCGCTCTATCTGGGCTGGACCCTCAAGCAACTGCTGCGCTTGCACGACTGGCTGCGCAATCACCAACCGGACGAAGCACCGCCCGATGGCTACGGCCTGTGGGGCGAGGTATTCGATAGCATCTACCACCTGCAACGCCGCGACCAGCGCGTACGGGGCCGCCTGCAGGCAGTGATCGACCGGGTGCAGGAGTCCACTGCTGCGCTGCGTGACGCGGTGATCATGCTCGACAGCGACGGCAACCTGGAATGGTGGAACCGCGCCGCCGAGACCCTCCTGGGCTTCAAGACCCCACAGGACGGCGGCCAGCAAGTGACCAATCTGGTGCGCCATCCGCTCTTCAAAGAGTACTTCGAGGCAGAAAACTACCTCGAACCGCTGGAAATCCCTTCGCCAATCAATGACCGCATGCGTGTGCAGTTGCACATCACCCGCTACGGCAACAATGAACACCTGATGCTGGTGCGCGATGTCACCCGTATTCACCAGCTGGAACAGATGCGCAAGGACTTCGTCGCCAACGTGTCTCACGAGCTGCGCACACCGCTGACGGTAATCACCGGCTACCTGGAAACCCTGCTGGACAACGTCGAGGACGTGAACCCGCGGTGGAGCCGCGCCTTGCAGCAAATGAGCCAGCAAGGCTCGCGCATGCAAACCCTGCTCAACGATTTGTTGCTACTGGCCAAACTGGAAGCCACCGATTACCCATCGGACAACCAGCCGGTGGCGGTCGATGCCCTGCTCGCCGCCATCAAGAACGACGCCCAGGCCCTGTCCGGGCCGCGCAACCAGCGCATCAGCCTGGAAGCTGCGCCTGGCCTCAAGCTGAAGGGCAGCGAGTCGGAATTGCGCAGTGCCTTTTCCAATCTGGTGTTCAATGCAGTCAAGTACACCCAGGACGAAGGCAGCATCCGCATCCGCTGGTGGGCCGATGCCCAGGGCGCACACCTGTCGGTGCAGGACTCGGGGGTGGGCATCGATGCCAAGCATTTGCCACGCCTGACCGAGCGCTTCTACCGCGTAGACTCCAGCCGTGCATCGAATACCGGCGGTACCGGGCTGGGGCTCGCAATCGTCAAGCATGTGCTGATGCGCCACCGGGGCAAGCTGGAAATCAGCAGTGTACCGGGGCATGGCAGCACCTTTACCTGTCACTTTGCGCCAGCACAATTGGCCAACGAAAAGGCTTGAGATTGAGGCTGCTGCGCGGGCCTTCGCGGGCATGCCTGCTCCCACAGGGACTGCAATGAGTCCGCTGCCCTTTGCTTTTACGGCCCCAGCCGCTACATTGGATCCCCTGTGCCAGCAAAAGCTGGCACTTTTTTTCTCTCTATCTCAAAGACGGACCCCGTAAAAACTCCATCATGGACCCTTCCTCTGGTATTAGCCTCACCTCGTTATTCGCCGACTTCGGCATGATCATCTTTGCCTTCCTGCTGGTGCTGCTCAACGGCTTCTTCGTTGCCGCGGAGTTCGCCATGGTCAAGCTGCGCGCTACACGCGTAGAGGCCATCGCCGAAAAGCACGGCTGGCGTGGCAACATCCTGCGCAAGGTTCACAACCAGCTCGACGCCTACCTGTCGGCCTGCCAATTGGGCATCACCCTCGCCTCGCTGGGCCTGGGCTGGGTGGGTGAGCCCGCCTTCGCCCACCTGCTGGAACCATTGCTGGCCTATTTCGGCGTGGACAGCGCCGAGCTGGTCAAGGCGATCTCGTTCTTCGTCGCCTTCTTCGTCATCTCGTACCTGCACATCGTGGTCGGCGAGCTGGCCCCCAAGTCCTGGGCTATCCGTAAGCCAGAGCTGCTGTCGCTGTGGACCGCCGTGCCGCTTTACCTGTTCTACTGGGCGATGTACCCGGCCATCTACCTGCTCAATGCCAGCGCCAATACCATCCTGCGTATTGCCGGCCAGGGCGAGCCTGGCCCGCACCACGAGCACCACTACAGCCGCGAAGAACTTAAGCTGATCCTGCACTCCAGCCGTGGCCAGGACCCAAGCGACCAAGGCATGCGCGTGCTGGCCTCGGCCGTGGAAATGGGCGAGCTGGAAGTGGTCGACTGGGCCAACTCGCGTGAGGACATGATCAGCATCGACGCCCATGCGCCTCTGAAGCAGATCCTGGCCCTGGTGCGCCGCCACAAGTTCAGCCGCTACCCGGTGTACGACGCCGAGCGCGAAGAATTCACCGGCCTGCTGCACATCAAGGACCTGCTGCTGGAGCTGGCTGAGCTGGAGCACTTGCCAGAGACCATCGACCTGGAGGACCTTGCCCGGCCACTCGAACGCGTGTCGCGGCACATGCCGCTGGCCCAGTTGCTGGAGCAGTTCCGTAAGGGCGGCGCGCACTTCGTGCTGGTAGAGGAAGCCGATGGCAAGGTGATCGGCTACCTGACCATGGAAGACGTGCTGGAAGTGCTGGTGGGCGACATCCAGGACGAGCACCGCAAGACCGAGCGTGGCATTCTCGCCTACCAGCCGGGCAAGTTGCTGGTGCGCGGCGACACCCCACTGTTCAAGGTCGAACGCCTGCTGGGTATCGACCTTGACCACATCGAGGCCGAAACCCTGGCCGGGTTGATCTACGAGACGCTCAAGCGCGTGCCAGAAGAAGAGGAAGTGCTGGAAGTCGAAGGGCTGCGCATCATCATCAAGAAGATGAAAGGGCCCAAGATCGTACTGGCCAAGGTGCTGAAGCTGGATTGATGGCCCAATCGGTCAGGGGTTGCCGGCAGTGAAATCCGGCATCCCGCTGATCGGCCTGTCGAAGCGGTAAGGTATCGACTCCAGCGCCAACCCCACATTGCGCTGCACCACAAAATGCAGGTGCGGCCCAGTGCTGTTGCCGGTATTGCCCGACTTGGCCAGCATCTGGCCCTGCCGTACCCGTTGCCCCTCCGCCACCATCACCGAACCACGCATCAGGTGAAGGTAGACGCCCATGGTGCCGTCCGGGTGCAAAATCCTGACAAAGTTACCCGAGGGGTTGGGGCCGCGCCCGCTCTGGCTGTTCTGCGTCTTCACCACCACCCCTTCCCGCGCCGCGATGATGGGGGTGCCTTCGGGCATGGCGATATCCATGGCGTAGCGCCCTCGGGGCCCAAAATGACTGACACGGCCATTGGGGCCCTGAGTGACGCGGAACGGCCCGCCAATCCACGGGAACGCATAGCGGAAGCCTAGCGGCCGTTTGCCCGGATCACCCATGGCCTGCAGCAGGGTCGAACGGTAGTTCAGCAGCAGCCCGGGCCGCCCCCTGAGCACACTGAGCATCTGCGTGGTGCGCGGCGGCAGCAGCCGGCGCACGATACGCGGGGCATCACCGCCTTGTGCGTTGACCAGGTTGTCCAGCCGCAACTCTACCTCTACCGGCACATGCAGCTCGTTTCGTGCCGAAAAGCTCACGCCACCGTCGAAGGTTTTCGCGTTCAGCAGTACCTGGCCTTCGAGCGTTTCGACCATGGGTTCGAGCAACACCAAGGGCTTGGCGCCGGGGCCAGGGCGGTCGGAATAGGAGACGACACCGGAATCGTCAGTGATCTTGTAGAGCGTCACGCCCTGGCTCGACGCCGAGGCCATGAGCAATGCACAGAACAGCAGCAGGCGCGCGGGCATGATAGTGGCTTTTTGACAGTTATGATCTGTCGAAGCCTAGCAGCGGGTTTTACGGTAGGTATTGCAGTTGGTCGGATGGGGCAACTCGGGCTTGGGCAGGAGCACCCGTGTGCTGCTCCTGCCCAAAGCATGACCCGGGGCCGGGGTCAGGCACCGGGGGTGAAGTGCTTCTGCGCAGTGCCGCGGGCAATCAACCGAGACAGGTAGTCGAGCTTCTGGGCATCCTGGTCGACAAACTTGAACGTCAACTGCAACCAGTCGCTGTCAGGTTTTGGCTCCAGCGCCGCCACCGCATGCAGGTAGCCGTTCAGGCGAGCAACTTCGGCACTTTCGCCCTGCTCCAGGTCCAGCACCGCACCTTCCAGCACCTGTGGCAGCACTTCGCTGCGGCGTACCACCAGCAGTGCCTCTTTCAGGCTCAACGCCTTGATCACGCATGGCTGCATGCCACTGGCCAGGCGCAGCTGGCCCTGGCCACGGCCGCTCGGCGCGGGGGCAGCAGGTGCGGGTGCGGCGACCAAAGGCTTGGCCGGTACCGGCGCCGCAACCTTGACCGCTTCGGGCTTGCCCGCAGTCAGCGCGTTCAACGAATCGTTGGCAAACGCCGGGTTGGCTCGCGCCGGGCCGGTGGCCATCAGGCTGTCGAGCTTACCGATCTTGGTCAGGGCTTTTTTTACCTTGGTCAGCAGTTGCTCGTTGGTGAACGGCTTGCCTACAAAATCGGAAACGCCCGCCTGGATCGCCTGAATGACGTTTTCCTTGTCGCCACGGCTGGTCACCATGATGAACTGCAGGTTCTTCAGTGCAGGCTGCTGACGGCACCAGGTCAGCAGTTCCAGGCCTGACATTTCCGGCATTTCCCAGTCGCAGAGGACCAGATCGAACGCTTCCTTGCCGAGCATGGCCATGGCCTTGCGACCGTTGACCGCGTCGTCGATGGCCATACCCGGGAAGGCGTTGCGCAGACACTTGCGGACCAGATCACGGATAAACGGGGCGTCATCCACGACCAGCACATTCACTTTACTCATCGATACTCCTTATGAATCCCGACTAGCCTACTGCCAAATAATGGCCATTTGCTACAACCTGGTCACGCCGGGACTTCTTCACATCGTTCGCGGGTGCCTGCCGGCTCTCGACCGCAAACGAAAACGCCCGGCCAAGGCCGGGCGTCGATGCTCGGGAGCAACCTTACTTATCGTCAGATTCACCCGGAACATTAGCCTTTTCGCCGTTGGCGACAGCAGTGCCCTGCACTTCTGCCGTCATGCGCTTGAGGCCCATGTGGCGCACGTCGGTACCGCGCACCAGGTAGATCACCAGTTCGGAGATGTTGCGCGCATGGTCGCCAATACGCTCCAGCGAGCGCAGCACCCAGATCACGCTCAGCACCCGCGAGATAGAGCGCGGGTCTTCCATCATGTAGGTCACCAGCTCACGCAGCGCGGTCTTGTATTCGCGGTCGATGGTCTTGTCGTACTGGGCCACCGACAGCGCCAGGTCGGCGTCGAAGCGGGCAAAGGCGTCCAGCGCATCCCGGACCATGTTGCGCACCTGGTCGCCAATGTGGCGCACCTCGACATAACCACGCGGCGACTCGCCCTCTTCGCACAGCTGGATGGCGCGGCGGGCGATCTTGGTCGACTCGTCACCGATGCGTTCCAGGTCGATCACCGACTTGGAAATGCTGATGATCAGGCGCAGGTCCGAGGCCGCTGGCTGACGGCGGGCGAGGATGCGCAAGCACTCCTCGTCGATGTTGCGCTCCATCTGGTTGATCTGCTCGTCAACCTCGCGCACCTGCTGGGCCAGACCAGAGTCGGCTTCGATCAGCGCGGTAACCGCGTCGTTGACCTGCTTTTCCACCAGCCCGCCCATGGCCAGCAGGTGGCTGCGCACCTCTTCCAGCTCGGCGTTGAACTGCTGGGAAATGTGATGGGTAAGGCTTTCTTTGTTGATCATCGTTTTGTCCTTTGGTAGCGCGGCCCTGTAGGAGCGGGTTCACCCGCGAACACCGGCAACGCCGGTGCCAGACACCGAGGTGCCTGTTTCGCGAGCGGCGCTTAGCCGTAGCGACCGGTGATGTAGTCTTCGGTCTGCTTCTTCGCCGGGTTGGTGAACAGGGTATCGGTATCCCCGAATTCGACCAGTTTGCCCATGTACATGAACGCGGTGTAATCCGAAACACGCGCCGCTTGCTGCATGTTGTGGGTCACGATGACGATGGTGTACTTGGATTTCAATTCATAGATCAGTTCTTCGACCTTCAAGGTCGAGATCGGGTCCAGCGCCGAGCACGGTTCGTCAAGCAGCAGCACCTCCGGCTCCACGGCAATGGTGCGTGCGATGACCAGACGCTGCTGCTGGCCACCGGACAGGCCCAGCGCCGACTCGTGCAGACGGTCCTTGACCTCGTCCCACAAGGCCGCACCCTTCAACGCCCACTCGACGGCCTCATCAAGCACGCGCTTCTTGTTGATGCCCTGGATGCGCAGGCCGTAGACCACGTTCTCGTAGATGGTCTTGGGGAACGGGTTCGGCTTCTGGAACACCATGCCCACACGCCGGCGCAGTTCGGCAACGTCTTCGCCCTTGCGGTAGATGTTGTTGCCGTACAGGTTGATGGCACCTTCCACACGGCAACCGTCAACCAGGTCGTTCATCCGGTTGAAGGTGCGCAGCAGGGTCGACTTGCCGCAGCCGGATGGGCCGATGAAGGCGGTCACACGCTGCTTCGGGATGTTCATCTGCACGTCGAACAGCGCTTGCTTGTCGCCATAGAACAGGCTCAGGCCCGGCACTTCGATGGCCACGGTTTCTTCAGCCATTCGCAGGCTTTGCTTGTTGCGGCCCAGGGCAGACATGTCGATGCCATGGGTGTGGGAATCTTGCTGCATGGTCAACTCCATACGCTATCAAGTCGTTTCAAAGGGCCGCCCGGCTTACGGGCGACACGCTTGCAATCAGGGTCAGCCGTCCAGCGCCTTGTACTTCTCGCGCAGGTGGTTGCGAATCCACACGGCAGAGAGGTTGAGGGTCGCGATCACCAGCACCAGCAGCAGCGCAGTGGCATAAACCAGCGGCCGCGCAGCTTCGACGTTCGGGCTCTGGAAGCCGACGTCATAGATGTGGAAGCCCAGGTGCATGATCTTCTGGTCCAGGTGCAGGTACGGGTAGTTACCATCCACCGGCAGCGACGGCGCCAGCTTCACCACACCTACCAGCATCAGCGGCGCCACTTCGCCGGCGGCACGGGCCACGGCGAGGATCATGCCAGTCATCATGGCCGGGCTGGCCATGGGCAGGACGATTTTCCACAGGGTCTCGGCCTTGGTTGCGCCCAACGCCAGCGAGCCCTCACGCACGGTGCGCGGAATTCGCGCCAGGCCTTCTTCGGTGGCCACGATCACCACCGGTACCGCCAGCAATGCCAGGGTCAGCGATGCCCACAGCAGGCCCGGGGTACCCAGGGTCGGCGCGGGCAACGCTTCGGGGAAGAACAGGCGGTCGATCGAGCCGCCCAGCACATAGACGAAGAAGCCCAGACCGAACACACCGTAGACGATCGCAGGAACACCGGCCAGGTTGTTCACCGCAATACGGATAAGCCGGGTGACCGGGCCCTGCCTGGCGTATTCACGCAAGTACACGGCAGCCAGCACGCCAAACGGGGTAACGATCACGGCCATGATCAGGGTCATCATCACGGTACCGAAGATGGCCGGGAAGATACCGCCCTCGGTGTTGGCTTCACGCGGGTCGTCGCTGAGGAACTCCCAGACCTTGCCGAAGTAGGTGCCCAGCTTGGTAAACGCCGACATGCCGTTCGGCTGAACGGCATGCACCACCTTGCTCAGGTTGATTTCCACTTCACGGCCGTTGCCATCCCGGGCCACCAGGCTGTCGCGGGAGAAAGCCTGGTGCAGGCCGGTCAGGCGTTCTTCGATAGCCTTGTAGCGGCTGTTCAGTTCGGCACGGTCGGCGTCCATGTCGGCCTGGGCGGCGGCGTCCAGCTTGCCGTCCAGCTCCAGCTTGCGCGCTTGCAGGCGCAGGCGCTCAAGGCCATGGTTGATGGCACCAATGTCCTTCTTCTCCAGCTGCTGCAGCTCGCTGTTGAGCTGGTTGGCACGCTTGAGGCGGGCCTGCAGTTCGTTCCAGGCAGCGGGGCCTTCGGCAACCACACGGCCCTGTTCCTTGACGCTGACCAGGTAGCCATAGAAGTTGCCCCACTCGCGGCGCTCAAGGGCCATCAGGTCAGCCGGACGCTGTTCGTCGACCAGCCAGTCGCCGACCACCCAGGTAAAGTCGCTGCCGTTGAGGTCGCGGTTACCCACCTTGATCAGCTCCCGGGTCATGAACTCCGGGCCCTGGTCCGGTACCGGCAGGCCAGCACCCTTCAGACGAGCTCGGGGTACTTCCTCCTTCTGCACCACTTCGCCAATGACAACGTGATCGGCCTGGCCCGGCACCTTGTAGGTGGCCTGGACAAGATCGGCTGGCCAGAAGTGGCCCAGGCCGCGCACGGCGATCACCGCCAGCAGGCCGACGGTCATGATCACGGCCATGGCCACCGCGCCGCCGCTCATCCAGACGCCTGGGGCGCCGCTCTTGAACCAGCCTTTGAGGGAATCCTTTTTCACGGATCGCTACCTTTCTATCAAAGCGACGAGTATTTCTTGCGCAGACGCTGGCGAATCAGCTCGGCCAAGGTGTTCATGATGAAGGTGAACATCAGCAGCACCAGGGCGGCCAGGAACAGCACGCGATAGTGGCTGCCACCGACTTCCGACTCCGGCATTTCCACGGCCACGTTGGCGGCCAGGGTGCGCATGCCCTCGAACAGGTTCATCTCCATCACCGGTGTGTTGCCGGTGGCCATCAGCACGATCATGGTCTCGCCGACCGCACGGCCCAAGCCGATCATCAACGCCGAGAAGATGCCCGGGCTGGCGGTGAGGATGACCACGCGAGTCAGGGTCTGCCAAGGCGTCGCGCCCAGTGCCAGCGAGCCCAGGGTCAGACTGCGCGGCACACTGAACACGGCATCTTCGGCAATCGAGTAGATGTTCGGGATGACCGCGAAGCCCATGGCGATACCGACTACCAGGGCGTTGCGCTGGTCGTAGGTGATACCTAAGTCGTTGGTGATCCACAGGCGCATGTCACCGCCGAAGAACCAGCTTTCCAGGTGCGGGCTCATGGTCAGGGCGAACCAGCCGGTAAACAGGATGACCGGAATCAGGATCGCCGCTTCCCAACCATCCGGTACACGCAGGCGGATCGACTCCGGCAGCCGGCTCCAGAAGAAGCCGGCCAGCAGGATACCGATCGGCATCAGCAGGAACAGGCTGAACACACCGGGCAGGTGGCCTTCCAGGTACGGGGCCAGGAACAGGCCGGCGAAGAAGCCGAGGATCACCGTCGGCATCGCTTCCATCAGCTCGATCACCGGCTTGACCTTGCGGCGCATGCGCGGGGCCATGAAGTAGGCGGTGTAGATGGCTGCGGCAATGGCCAGCGGGGCGGCCAGGATCATGGCGTAGAACGCGGCCTTCAGGGTTCCGAAGGTCAGCGGCGACAGGCTCAGTTTGGGCTCGAAGTCAGTGTTCGACGCGGTCGATTGCCAGACGTACTTCGGCTCGTCGTAGTTCTCGTACCACACCTTGCCCCACAGCGCGCTGAACGAAACTTCCGGGTGCGGGTTGCGCAGGCTAAACGGCAACAACTTGCCGCCTTCTTCGATGATGATGCGGTTGGCGCGTGGCGACAGGGCCAGCGTGCCAGGGCCTTCGGCAGCCGGCTCTACCAGCAGGGTTCGGTGTGCAGTGCTGTGGAACACGCCCAGTTTGCCTTCGGCGTCGAGGGCGATGAAGCCCTTGCGGCGCTCTTCGGCGTCGATCTGCACGATCGGCGCCTTGCCCATCTGGAAGGTACGGATCTGCTTGAAGCGCGATTCGCCATCCGGGTCGCGGGCCATGAACCACTGGGCCAGCCCGCCCTTGGAGTCACCGATGATCAGCGAAATGCCGCCAACCAGCTGGGCCGTGGCAGTAATTTCGGTGTCGGCGCTATCAGACAACTTGTAACGGCCGTTGAGGCTCTTGTCGCGCAGGCTGAACACGTCGGCCGTGGCGCGGCCGTTGATCACGTACAGCCAGTGCTGGCGTGGGTCGATGAAGATATTCTTCACCGTCTCGGTCATTTGCGGCAGTTCGATGCGGTTCTGCTCGGTGGTGACCTCTTCGGTCATCATGTTTTCCGTGCGCGTCAGCTCGATCACCTGCAGCTGAGCACCGGTAGAGCCGGCCAGCAGCAGGGTGTCACCATTGACGTTGACGCTGACGTGGTCCAGCGCGCGCCCCTGCTCGTCGAGCACGAACGATTGCTCGCCGTACGGATAGTCGATGCCAGGGGTGATGGTTTTCTTGTTGTCCGGGTAGGTGATCTTGTAGGTGTGGTGGAACACCAGGGCCTGACCATTGGACAAGCCCAGCACCACCAGCGCGCTGCCCGGCTGGTCAGTACTGATGGAAGTAACCTGGGTGTCCGCCGGCACTGCCAGATCGACACGCTTGAGTTCGTTACCGGTCTTGGTATCGAAGAACAATGCCTGGCCCTTGTCCGAAACACGCATCCCCACCTGATTCTGCTCTTCAAGCGCGATCATCAGTGGCTTACCGGCATCCTGCTGCAGCCATGTCGGCTCCAGGGCTTTCTTGCTGGTCAGCTCGGCGCCCTGGAAAAGTGGCAACACCACATAAGCCAGGTAGAAGAAGATCAACGTGATTGCCGCCAATACGGCAAGCCCGCCTACCAGCACATACCAGCGGGTCAGGCGGTCCTTGAGCGCGCGCATGCGGCGCTTGCGTTGCAACTCGGGCGTATTGAAATCAATGCGCACGGGCTGGGAGTTTTGGGTCATGTTGGAATTGGCCAGATCATTCATGCGCACACCCTAGCGGTCCCGTGTGACAAAAACATTACAAAGTGGTGACGCGCGAAAGCCCGCCGCACAGGGGACCTGGCTTCGGACTGGAAATTCGTGGAAGAGGCCGGGCTGTGGCACCGGCCTCCTCTTAATTACTTACTTCTTTGCAACGTTACCGGCGTGCGACAGGCCCAGGTCAGCCAGGGTCTTGTCGACGACTTTGGCCGGCAGCGGGATGTAGCCATCCTTCACCACCACCTGCTGGCCCGCTTGCGACAGCACCAGCTTGACGAACTCGGCTTCCAGCGGGGCCAGAGGCTTGTTCGGCGCCTTGTTGACGTAGACGTACAGGAAGCGCGACAGCGGGTAAGTGCCGTTCAGGGCGTTGGCTTCATTGTCTTCAATAAACTCACCGCCGTCTTTCTTGGCCAGGGCTACGGTCTTCACGCTGGCGGTCTTGTAACCGATGCCCGAGTAGCCGATGCCGTTCAGCGAGGAGCTGATCGACTGCACGACCGAAGCCGAGCCAGGCTGTTCGTTGACGTTAGGCTTGAAGTCGCCTTTGCACAGGGCTTCTTCCTTGAAGTAGCCGTAGGTGCCCGATACCGAGTTGCGGCCGAACAGCTGGATTGGCTTGTTGGCCAGGTCGCCGGTCACACCGACGTCGCCCCAGGTCTTGATCTCGGCCTTGCCACCGCACAGGCGAGTGGAGGAGAAGATGGCGTCGACCTGAGCCATGGTCAGGCCCTTGATTGGGTTGTCCTTGTGCACGAACACGGCCAGAGCGTCGACGGCGACTGGGATGGCGGTCGGCTTGTAGCCGTACTTCTGCTCGAAGGCTTGCAGCTCGACATCCTTCATCTTGCGGCTCATCGGGCCGAGGTTGGCGGTGCCTTCGGTCAGCGCGGGTGGCGCGGTAGAGGAGCCGGCAGCCTGGATCTGGATGTTTACGTTCGGATATTCCTTCTTGTAGGCCTCGGCCCACAGAGTCATGAGGTTCGCGAGGGTGTCGGAACCAACGCTGGAGAGGTTGCCCGAAACACCCGTGGTCTTGGTGTAGGTCGGGATCGCAGGATCGACAGCGGCTACCGCGTTGGCGGTTGCAACGCCAGCGGCGGCAAAGGTAAGGGCCGCCATCAAACGCTTCAGTTTCATGCCTTGCTCCTAGCAGGAATATGGGGGTGTTGGATGGAACGGGCCCAAGTATCGGCAGGCCGCATGAATACGATATGACTTGAATATGACAAATGGATGAAAGGCCATCACCAATAATCGGGATGGCCATGGCAAAAATGCTGCCTCAAAGCTCGCGGCGGTCCCTGAACATGATGTACAGAGGCGCCACGCCAGCATCGGGAGGAAACACCACCACGTAGTCGTCGAACTCAACCTGGGACAAGTCCGCAAAACGGTCTATCAAAGGTACTTTCGGCATATGGAGGAAGCCGATGCTCGGGGGGCTCGCGAGATCCTTGAGCGCATTCGGCGCGCGGCCCTTCTGCCACAACACGGTCACAGGCGCCTTGCCCTCGCTGGTGAACGCAAAAACCTGCCGCGTGGCATCCCAGCCAGCCGCCCGAACTCGCACGCCTGAGGGGACAACCGCCCCCTGAGTGACTGTCATGACGACATGGGAGTATAGGGTAAACGGCTTGACGCCCACACTAGTGCCAGAACTAGTGCCGTGTACTGTTGAGCACAAGCGCACGGGCAATTCCACTTCAGCCCTTTCTGCCGCCAAGGCTGCCCAGTCCAGATCCTCGCCAGAGAACATTTCAACCAGCGGCACCGTCATCGCAAAGCGGGGGTCATCGCTTGGCGTACCCAGCACGAATTCGACAACATCCGCATAGGTGCCGGGGTGTTGGCCTTCTACAGAGGTGGCCTGCCATGCCAGTTCTGCTGCTGCGGAGCGAAAAGTCTTGATCAGCTGATGCTGCTGTTGGGCCACCTCACAGCTCAGGCCCTGCGCAGTCAGCAATGCCGGATGCAAACCTGCCGCATGTGCATGCGCCTTTAACGTCAGTGGCCCATGGCCTGGTCCGGTTGCCGTGGTTCTGGCCAGTTGGGCGATACGCGCTTCCAGAGCTTCAATCAGCATCACAGCTCGGGCGTACAAGCCAGGGTGGCGCGCTTGTGCCGCTGCCAATGCTTGGGCATGTAGTTGGCTACCTGCCGTGATTTCCTGCAGCACCACGGCCTGTATCGCCGCATTGAGAAACGGGCTGGAAGCATCCCGAACGGCGCCATCCCGAGCGAACCCGACTGACATCTGTAGCCGCTCGAGCTGGCTGACTGCACGCTTGGCCTGGTGCTGGGTGCTTTCCAGTGCACGCAGCGTGGCATGGCTTACGGCCAATTGCTGCTCTGGCGTGCTCGCGACAGGGTCAATGCCTAACTGCTGTTCAAGTGCTGTGAGTTGCAGCGCTGCCTGCTGCTGCGCAGCATGAACCTGTGCCACCAATTTGCGCACTTTCTCCAGGTTTTGGTTGGACGACCGGCTGGCACGCTGCTCGCGGGTCAGGTTCTGCTGGGGCGGTAGCGGCTGCACGGTCTGGCCCAGGAAGGCCGCGCGGCCGTTTTGCCGGTGCCATGCCTTTACCGTTTTAACGATGTAATCGGGAGAGTTGACGTTGCCAGTTTCGTCAGCGTTTGAGTAGAACAGGAGATCGCTGCCGGCGGGGTGGCCGACAATGTTGTTGAAGTGGGCGATCCACGCGTCATGCGAGGGCTTGTCGACATCTGCCTGCCAAATAGCTTCGACCAGACCAAGAAAGGTATGCTCTTCGTACTGACTCAGCTGGGGTCTGAGCTCCATATCCTTACCTCATCTTTTATATACGATTGAATATTCATTCGTCAGCTTGCTGCTGAAAATCATCATTACTGCGGTCATAGCCTGTTTCTTTCAACGAAAACATCAGGCCAGTCACATTCATGTCCACACCATATTCAAAGAGGACATATAATTTTTCAAAACCCAAACCCACAAGGTCAAATTTGTCCCAGCCTCCTGACTCACCTAAAGGAAAAGGCTTTTTATGAGGCTCTTTTGACTCAATGGGATCACCTAGAACCTCCAAAGTTGCCTCACGATTTATACACCTGTCGTAGGGGGCAGGAAGTTCATGCTGATATACCACTTTCAAAACAGGCGTCTTGACAAGCGATATATTCACAGACTCGAAACTTTGATTTTCCGCCCAGAATCTCAATTCCACGCCAGGCAACAAATCCCGATAAACTGATAGTGCCCCAGGGTAAATCTCTATAAATTTACCAGGCGGTAAAACACCTTCATCTACTAGCTCACTATGTGACTTGCCAAGTCCCGCCAAATAAGATTCCAGTTCTTTTGCATTCATTTGTAGAGTCCTAGCTTTTGGTGGAGTGCATGCAACTGTTGTCGAGCATTTTCTATGTCGATATCGCTGCAACCATACTCAAGCAACCCAGGCTTCAGGGCATCCATATTATTATCAACGGCTGCACGCAGGTCCGATGCGTCCTTGATCTGTCTAGCCGCAGTATTCCTACCACCGTATGTCTGGCTAAATTTCCTGTGCACTTCGGCAGGGATGACTATACTCGGCGCGGCTTCCAGCAAGGCTTTAATCTCACGACCGCTCAATCTAGGGTTGTTCTTAATCAAAAAGCGTTCATAGGCTTTTCGTGAAACGATATGATCCACGTCCATCTTGTCATTGGTACTTCGCCGCCTCAGGTCTCTAAACCATCCTACCTCAAGCAGCTTTGCCGGCTCGTGGTTGACCAGCCCTGGCTGCGGCAGATCTGTATCGCTACCAAACCCAGGAATTATGGCCCCAATTTCACTTGGATTTTCGCCCGGAAGTATTTCAAGACTTGGCCCCACGGGATCGGTGGGCGCGCCCGGGAGGATTCCCGGTAGCGACGGTGCCACCGGCAAGCGCGTCGGACCGAGCAGTTCTGCACCAGGGGCAACCAGAGGTGTCCAGGTGCGCGTTGGCTGGCCTTGTACAACTGCCGGGTCAAAGGCCAGCGCCACACTGGAAGCGAACCAGGGCTGAAACGGCTGAACGACTGTCAGCACGCCCTGGGCATCGGTGGGCCTGTGGATACTCAGTTGGTCGAGGTTATAGAGGCCGGAGCCAACGCCAACGGCAGATAGATGCCGTAGTTCAAACGACTGCCGTGCCCCGCTCCAACTCGCCCTCGGCGCAATAGGAGGAAAACCGCTGAGGATGCGCCGCTGGTTCAGTTCATCGAACTGCCCGAACAACGCCTGCTCCGCTGCGATAGCCCGCCATACCTCACTTTCGAACGCCGGCATATCGGTGAACTGGCGGCCGCGCAGCTGGTTGCCAACCTGTGCCGGCACTGCCACGCCAGCAGCGGCCCCGTTGCCGGACCACCAGTTGCCAGCAACCGCTTGCCCTCTTCCGCTGACCACTCCGGTACCGGCTGGCGGCAGCACGAAAGAGAAATACTGAGGGGGTTGGCCAGGAATACAGACAATGCAGTCGTCAAAGCGCAGGTCCACGCCTGCGCCAACCGGAACCACCTCCGGCGCAAGTGACAGCACTCTCCCCGTCGACCCACCTTCTACCGGCACGGCAGAACCACCGAGGACGATGGTTTTGCCAGAGGTCGAGTCGCCCTGGAGTCGGTAGGTTTCGGTCAGAGGATCGAAAACGGCATTTCTGACCCGTACCTCAGGCGCGATCCCGGCGCCTGTCGACGCCACCGCGACACCACTGCCTCCCGGCAGGTGCTCGATCTTGATGCGACTCGAGAGACGGGCCGAACCACCAGCATTGGCGATAGCCTGGAGGTCCTGCCCAGCCTCAACGCCCAGCAGATCAGCACGTACCCCCAGCCCTTCGAGTCGTCGCCGACGTTGGTCGGCAGTCAACTCGCCATCGCCCAGCACCGGGGAGTGCACCATAGCTGTAACCGACAGGCTAATAGCCTGACCGGCGCGGATCGCTGCGACCCTGAACACTTCCTTGGCCGCATTGGCGATGGCCTGCTGGATGGCAGTGGCCACTTCCAACGCTACCTGTGCGCCGCCCTGGGTGAGCAACACACCACCGGCCTGGACTGCACCAACTGGAGCCGTCAGCGTGGCGGCATCTCTCAGCCGCTGCAGCCGCTGGTCTTCATCCGCCTGTTGCTTGTAGCGAATCCGCGCTTCGCGCTGTTCAGCGTACTGTCGCTGCTGCTCCCGACTTGCATCCCGCGCCTTCCAGACCTGCTCCTGCGCGGCATGTTCCACCAGCAACGCGGCCGAGCGCTCTGACAATTGCCTGATGGCCTCTTGCAGCAACCGGGCCTCCTGGGATGCCAGATAGGCTGCTTCCCAGTCGTGATGCAGTTGTTGCATCTGCTCTGCGGTCGCCAGGTCTGACAGCCGCGCGGCATAGGCGTCCGCGCTTACACCCTGGTCAGCGAAAGCAGCCGCTCGTGCCTGATACTCGGTCAGCGCGCCTTGCTTTGCCGCAATGAGCCCTTCTGTCTCGTTACGTGCCTTGGTGATCTGGTAGAGCTGCCAGCGTTCGCTACCGTCATATTCTGGGCGCTTGCGTGCTGCATCGATTTCGCCTTGAAGCGCCTGGGTCAACCCCTGAGCCAGGCCTGCGAAGTGGGCGTCAAGCTGCACGCGCCGGTCTTCTCGTGCCTGGCTGTAGGCAGCTACTCGCTGCCGATGAGCGAGCGCTTGCGCTTCGGCGCGTTCAGCCGCTGCCGCGGCCTGGCGTGCTTGTTGTTCGGCCTGCGCCTTGGCCAGCGCAGCAGCGCGAGCTCTCGCCCGCTTTTTTCGGCGACGCCGGCTGGAACCACCAAAGCCACCACCGAAGCCACCGCCGCCGCCAATGCTGAAGAAGCCACCCCCGCCACCGCTTGAACCGGAAGAGCCTGGGGTGATAACAACGTCACCTGTTGAATTGTCGTTAAAAGTGTTCTGAGCCATACAGAGTCTCCTTGTCTGTATGGCCGATCGTTGTGAAAAAGCCGTATGACGCTGCGTTACATATTTATCAACTCACATTTGAAACCCAACCCCTTCTACTTATTCACCAATACCCAAAAAGAAATTTCTTACTAGTTAGATTGATTCCTCTTACAGCGACACAAACAGCACACAATGAAACAAATCCGCACTGACGCAGACAATCATTAAATGCAACGCTATGGATGAAGCATTTGCCACTTACACTTTAATTATTAGCAGGGAACACCCATGCCTGAAAACATCACTCATGAGAAGACCTTCACCATGCCAACCATTTGGCCAGAGATCCTTATCGGGACACTAATAAAAAAATACCCGAAACTCAGCTTTGCCAAGACCAAAGAAATATTACTGCAAACACCCTCGATCGTTTTGCCCGAAGCCATACTGCCAAAATTCGATTTGGCATTTCACCTCATCAAGAACAAGAGGCATGCCTCAGGCGATCAGCCTGGAGAGATATTGGCTGAGGTCGACCTTTTTTTCACCGCTTTAAAAATAGCTTGGCCGGACAACGCTACACAACTCGGGAGCGCCAAGCAGAAGATAATCAGCCTTTATCAGAACGGGGGATGGGTAGAATGAACCAATCAATAATTGATTCCTGGATAGAGCGACTTGGCCACCCGCACGCGTCATTAGTAACACTGAGCCATTTGCCAGATATACCTCTTGAAGTGGTATTCATGGGGCAAGAGTCAGAAACTGCCACCCCTCTGCCTGGCCTCGAACTGGAGTTTTCAACTGAGCCGTTAATTTTGAAGTGCGTGCATGTCAACGTGATCAGAACAATCCCTCAGGACCAACCCTATCAAGGCACGCTGCCCGATCGATTACAGGGACTTACAACCAGAAAAGAAGTCACCGAGAGATTCGGCCCTTCGTCCATGTCGCAGCCGCCCTTGCAAATGCCCTCCCCCTTGGGCGATACCGGAGGTTGGGACGTGTTTGCCTGGGAAAACACAAACAACGTCCCCACATTCGTGATGGTCCAATACAACACCGATCTACAGGTTTGCGACTTGGCCTTCTTCAGGGAAGGCATCTGACCTGAAGCTCAACGTTTTTTCGCCAGCAAATAGAGGCCAACGAGCAAGCCGAGAACACACAAGCCAGCCACATAGTAGGCAGGCGCCATGGGGCTCACTTTCAGCAGAGCAGTCACCGCCATCGGCGTCAGCCCACCAAAGATCGCGTAGGCCACGTTGTACGAGAACGACAGCCCGCTAAAGCGGACCACCGCCGGGAATGCCTTGACCATCACATAAGGCACCGCGCCAATCACACCCACGCACAGGCCGGTCACGGCATACAGTGGGAACAGCAACTCGGGGCGGGTCGGCAGGCTGCGGTAGAAGCTCCAGGAGCTGGCCAGCAAAAGCAGGCTACCGATCACGAATACCCGGCCCGCACCATAGCGGTCGGCCAGGCTGCCGGCACCAATACAGCCGAAGCTGAGCAACACGATGGCCAGGCTGTTGGCTTTGAGCGAGTCGGTCGGGCTGATGTGGTAGAAGCTCTGCAGCAGCGCCGGGGTCATCAGGATGACCACCACGATGCCGGCCGAAAGCATCCAGGTCAGCAGCATCGACAGGATGATCGGACCACGGTGGTCACGCAGCACGGCGCGCAGAGGCAACTCCTCGGCCAGTGCCTTGCGTTGCTGCATTTCGGCGAACACCGGAGTTTCGTGCAGCCAGCGGCGCAGGTACACCGAGAACAGGCCGAACACACCGCCAAGCAGGAACGGGATACGCCAGGCGTAGTCAGCCACTTCTTCCGCGCTGTACACGCTGTTGATCAGGGTCGCTACCAGCGAGCCCAGCAGAATGCCGGCAGTCAGGCCGGCGGTCAGGGTGCCGCAGGCATAGCCGGTGTTGCGAGCCGGCACATGCTCAGAGACGAACACCCATGCGCCCGGTACTTCGCCGCCGATTGCCGCGCCCTGGATCACGCGCATCAGCAACAGCAGGATCGGTGCCCACATGCCGATCTGCGCATACGTCGGCAGCAGGCCCATGATCAGGGTCGGCAGGGCCATCATGAAGATGCTCAGGGTGAACATCTTCTTGCGCCCCAGCAAGTCGCCGAAGTGGGCCATGATGATGCCGCCCAGCGGCCGCGCCAGGTAGCCGGCGGCGAAGATGCCGAACGTTTGCATCAGCCGCAGCCACTCGGGCATGTCGGCCGGGAAGAACAACTTGCCCACCACCGTGGCGAAGAACACGAAGATGATGAAATCGTAGAACTCCAGCGCACCGCCCAGGGCGGACAGTGAGAGGGTCTTGTAGTCGCTGCGGGTCAGCGGCCGCGAGGGCTGCTCGATACTGCTGGGCACGGAAGTCATCGCTCGTTGTTCTCTTTATAGGGCATGCAGGCCGCTTGGCGCGCGGCTTCTGGATTGGAGACAAGCGAAGATAGCAAATTGCCGAGCTACGCCGAAAGCGATACAAAATCCACACAGATATTCGTGAATGCGCGGTCGTCGCTGGCCGTTATGCCCTATATACTGGCATTTCGTAGGATTATGTTGCTCCTAACGTGGGATGTTGTGCGAAAACGCCGGTCACTATTGTCAGGCGGTTTCGCAGAGTTTCCCTACGGCCGCCCAGTGAAACGAAATCGGCGTAGTATGTTTCAAGCTGAATCGTTTACCCGGCCTTTGCGCCACACCAACGAAAAGCGTCACGGGTCAGAGGCCCCATCGCATGATTGAGCTCGAACAAGAAGATCCAATCCCGCAAGGCGACCTGGCCTTGCAAATCACCGCATTGCCGCGAGAAACCAACGGTTTCGGCGATATTTTCGGCGGTTGGCTGGTTGCCCAGATGGACCTGGCAGGCACGGCCATGGCCAGCCGTGTCGCCGGCGGCCGCGTAGCCACCGTCGCCATCGACCGCATGGCCTTCCTGGTGCCCGTCGCGGTCGGCGCACAGCTGTCTTTCTATACCCAGACCCTGGAAATCGGCCGCAGCTCGATCCAGATGATGGTCGAAGTGTGGAGCGACGACCCGCTGTCCAGCGAATGGCGCAAGGTCACAGAAGCGGTATTCGTCTTCGTCGCCATCGACGGCAGTGGTCGTACCCGCTCGGTGCCTCGTCGCTGAGCCACGCTGGCGGTAAACTCATTGCATCTGCCCGGGTCCAAGGCCCACTGGCAATCAATGAGAAGAACGCAATGGCTACCTTTCAGGTCGTAACCGAGCAACATGGCGAACTCAACTGCTGGCGTATCAGCAGTGACCGTGCCGAACTCCTGATCGCCCAGCAGGGCGCACAGGTCCTCAGCTACCAGCAGGTGGGCGAACCGCCGCTGCTGTGGCTGAGCGACCAGGCCATCTTCCGCCAGGGCAAGTCGGTACGCGCCGGGGTACCGGTGTGCTGGCCATGGTTTGGCAACCTGCAGCGCAACCCTCAGGCCGTCCAGGCCATGTACCAGGGAACACCGGCGCCTGCCCACGGGCTTGCGCGCACGCGTGACTGGCAATTGCTGGGTATCGAGGAAGTGGGCGAGACCCTGCGGATCGAGTTCGAACTGCCTGAAGCGCGGGGCGACCTGCCCGGTTGGCCCCATGATGTCGAGCTGAAACTGGTGGTGGAGATGGGCGCAGACCTGACACTGAGCCTGACCAGCCGCAACATGGGCAATACCCCCGTGACCATCAGCCAGGCCCTGCATAGCTACTTCGCGGTCAGCGATGTGCGCCAGGCGCGGGTCGAGGGTGTCGACGGGCTGGGTTATATCGAGACCCTGGCGAACTGGGAACAGCGCCAGCAGCAAGGGGCACTGATGTTTGCCGGGGAGACGGACCGGATCTACCTGAACACCCCGCAGACCCTCAGCATCGTCGACCCGCATTGGGATCGGCGGATTACCTTGACCAGCAGCGGCTCGCGCTCGGCGGTGATCTGGAACCCGTGGACCGAGCGGGCGAAGGAGCTGGCGGACATGGCTGACGATGGATGGCAGCGAATGCTGTGCATCGAGACGGCGAATGTGTGGGATGACCTGGTGGAATTGAAGCCCGGGCACAGCAGTTCGCTAGCGGTCAGGATTGTCAGCGAAATGATCTGAGTTTTACGGTGCCTGTGCCGGCCTCTTCGCGGGTAAACCCGCTCCTACAGATACCCCGCGGCATGCGAGGCCTGTGGACGCCGGGTAGGAGCGGGTTTACCCGCGAAGAGGCCGGCACAGCCGTTCAGAGATCAGCATCCTCCACCACCCTCACCTTCCCCGCATCCAGCGCATAGGCCGCATCGGCCAGGTCATTGCTGACCTTCTCCACCTTCAGCTTGCCGCTGACCCACAGCGGGGTGTAGATGTCATCGATCTTCAGGCCTTTCGGGTAGCGCACCAGTACCAACTGGTTGGGCGGCGGTGGCGGCACATGGATGCACGCACCCGGGTACGGCACCAGGAAGAACAACGTGCTGTTGCCCTTGGCGTCACTCTCCAGCGGCACAGGGTAGCCACCTAGGCGGATATCCTTGCCATTCATGGCTGCAACGGTCTTGGTCGAGTACATCACCGCAGGCAGGCCCTTGCTCTGCTTGAGGCCTCCCTTGGCGGTAAAGGTGCCCATGGCTTCCGGTGAGTTGTGGTCGATTTCAGGCATTTGTTCGAGTGCCTTCTGGTCCGACCTGGGCATCAGCTCCAGCCAGTCGGTTTCGGGCAGTTCGGCATGGGCCAGGGTACTGGCCAACAGCAAGGGGACAAGGAAAAAGGCACGCATGGAAATGCTCGGCAACTCGAAAGAATTGCCGAGCATTCTAACCAGTAATCAGCGTTTCTTGATGAATCCGTAGATCACCAGCAGCACCACGGCACCGACCAGCGCGCCAAGGAAGCCTGCCGCTTGCCCAGCCTGGTATATACCCAGTGCCTGGCCGCCATAGGTAGCCAACAAGGAGCCGGCAATACCCAGCAGGATGGTCATGATCCAGCCCATGCTGTCATCGCCCGGTTTGATGAAGCGGGCCAGCAGGCCGACGATGAGGCCGATGAAGATGGTTCCAATGATACCCATGGCAATCCCTCTGCAGTGAAGTTGGAACAAGCCAAAGCCTAGACGGGCTTCGGCTTGTTGCCATATTCAGAGGGCATGCCGCTTGCGGAAGTTCGATTCGAAGCCCGATCAGTTGCTGATCAGCGCCTCTACTTCGGCAATCTTGCGCTCGAGGGTGGCCATGTCCGGGCAGCGCAGGGTGGCGTGTCCTACCTTGCGGCCAACCTTGAAGGCCTTGCCGTAGTGGTGCAGGTGACAGTCGCCGATGGCGACAACCTTGTCCACGGCCGGCACTTCACCGATGAAGTTGAGCATCGCGCTCTCGCCCACCTTGGCGGTCGAGCCAAGTGGCAGGCCGGCAACGGCACGCAGATGGTTCTCGAACTGGCTGCACTCGGCGCCTTCGATGGTCCAGTGCCCGGAGTTGTGCACGCGCGGGGCGATTTCGTTGGCCTTCAAGCCACCGTCAACCTCGAAGAACTCGAAGGCCATCACGCCAACGTAATCCAGCTTCTGCAACACGCGGCCGACGTAATCTTCGGCCAGAGCCTGCAGCGGGTGTGCCTGGCTGGCTACCGACAAGCGCAGAATGCCGCTCTCGTGGGTATTGTGCACCAGCGGGTAGAAGCGGGTTTCACCATCGCGACCACGCACGGCCACCAGCGACACCTCGCCGGTGAACGGCACGAAGCCCTCCAGCAGGCATGGCACGCTGCCCAGCTCGGCGAAGGTACCCACCACGTCTTCTGGCGTGCGCAGCACCTTCTGGCCCTTGCCGTCGTAACCCAGCGTGCGGGTTTTCAGCACGGCCGGCAGGCCGATGCTGGCCACTGCGGCGTCCAGATCTGCCTGCGAGAGGATGTCGGCGAAGGCCGGGGTGGGGATGCCCAGGTCGCGGAACATGCTCTTTTCGAACAGGCGGTCACGGGCGATGCGCAGCGATTCGGCGCTGGGATACACGGGCACGAACTGCGAGAGGAAGGCCACGGTCTCGGCCGGGACGCTTTCGAACTCGAAGGTGACCAGGTCGACTTCGTCGGCCAGCTGACGCAGGTGGTCCTGATCGCCGTAGTCGGCACGCAGGTGTTCGCCCAAGGGCGCAGCGCAGGCGTCCGGTGCCGGGTCGAGGAAGGCGAAGTTCATGCCCAGCGGGGTACCCGCCAAGGCCAGCATGCGGCCCAGCTGGCCGCCACCGATTACACCGATCTTCATGGGTTGAGCCTCAAGCCTGGCGCGGGTCTGGGTTGTCCAGCACGGTGTCGGTCTGTTCCGTGCGGAACTGCTTCAACGCCGCGTGGTACTGCGGGTACTTGGCGCCCAGAATGCTGGCCGACAACAGGGCAGCGTTGACCGCACCGGCACGGCCGATGGCCAGGGTGGCAACCGGCACACCGGCTGGCATCTGCACGATCGACAGCAGCGAATCGACGCCCGACAGCATCGACGACTGCACCGGCACGCCCAGCACCGGCAGGTGGGTCTTGGCGGCGCACATGCCTGGCAGGTGGGCTGCGCCACCGGCACCGGCGATGATCACCTCGATGCCACGGCCCTCAGCCTCCTCGGCATACTGGAACAGCAGATCCGGGGTGCGGTGGGCGGAAACCACCTTCACTTCGTAGGGAATGCCGAGTTTTTCCAGCATATCGGCGGTGTGGCTAAGGGTGGACCAATCGGACTTGGAGCCCATGATCACGCCAACCAGTGCACTCATCGTCGAGCCTCTCCTGCAAGCGCCTTCTGGCGCGCTAAAAGCAACAAGCCACGCAGGTGGGCCGGCGTGGCTTGTCATACGGATTCTGAATCGACCAGGTCGGCCGAAGGCGCGGGATTGTAACGTATTTAAAGGCTGGCCGCCCACCCCTACAAGCACATGCCGGATCAAAGGGCAAGCTGTCTCGTGGGACAACTTTTTCCTGCTGCCTCGGGGTCGACGAGTGCTGCACGCTCGCAGCCCTTAACTCGCGCACTTTGGTACGTCTACATGAAAACTCCATGCTTTTTCGCACTTTCGTTTGGCCTGGTACTCAGCTTGCAATTGCCAAGTGCTTCGGCGGCCCACTCGCTCACCGTCACCGTCTATGTGCACGACGACCTGGCCGATATGCACGACGGGCAATTGAACGAAGACTTCTTCCAGCATTGGCTGAACGAAATGCGCCGTTTCAGCCAACATCCCATCGAAGTGATATTTCAACGCAATGTAAAACACATAACCGATATTGCTTATGCAGGAATGCCGTCCGAAAAGCTCCTGGAAGCTTTCAGCCAGCAGGTGTATGCACAACAGCGACACCGGCTCTACTCTCTCATGGACAAACATCTCCTGCTCACTCGCAACAGCTACGATCATAGCGGCCTGAACTACAACGCCGGCTTGGCCTATTTCAAGCAGAAAACGGCCATTGCCTCTGTGGCCGCATACGGTGCTGCCGCTCATGAAATTGGCCATCTGCTAGGTGCCACGCATGAAGACGCCGAACTGAAGTTCAATGGCTGGGTGTGCGAAACGTACACGCACCCCCGTGTACCGGCACGATCCAACTGCTACCGCTACAGCGACAGGAATCGTGCAAATATCACTGACTACCTGACATACAACTCAAATTGACGCTTCACCTTGTGCGCCAGACGACTCCAGCTTGCGCCATAGCAAGCGGACGTTAGCCTTACGCACCAAAGCACAGCGGTACAGGCGGATTTCCAGCGGCACATGCCATTGGCTACCGCCGCAGATCGCCAGTTCACCGCGTTCGAGCTCGCCACGCATCGACAGGCGCGGCACCCAAGCGATGCCCATCCCCTCCAGGGCCATGCTCTTGAGGCTGTCGGCCATGGCGGTTTCGTAGACGGTGGTATAACGCAGGTTGCGCTGGCGCAACAGCAAGTTGACCGAGCGGCCGAGGAATGCGCCGGCGGTGTAGGCTAGCAACGGCACACTGCCCTCGCCCTCCAGGTCGAACAACGGCTTGCCATCAGCATCCACGGCGCACACCGGCAGCATTTCAGTGGTGCCCATGTGCAGCGACGGGAAGATCTCGGCATCCATCTGCAAGGCCGCGTCCGGGTCATAGAACGCCAGCATCAGGTCGCAGCCGCCTTCGCGCAGTGCATGCACAGCATCTCCGACGTTAGTCGCAACCAGGCGGGTGGCGATGTTCAAACCGTCGTTGCGCAGCTGGGCCACCCAACGGGGGAAGAAACCCGACGCCAAGGAGTGTGCCGCAGCTACCTGCACCACTTCGCCCTGCCCGCCTTCCAAGTGATGCAAATGGCGGAGAATTTCGCTCAACTGGTCGACAACAGTACGCGCTGTGACGAGAAATAGCTGACCCGCCTCGGTCAGCTCGATGGGTGTGCGAGAGCGGTTCACCAGTTGCAGGCCCAACGCCGCCTCAAGGCTGCGAATGCGCCGGCTGAAGGCCGGTTGGGTCACGAAACGCCGCTCTGCGGCCTGGGAAAAACTGCGGGTAGCGGCCAGAGCACTGAAGTCTTCCAGCCATTTGCTTTCAAGGTTCACGAAGCACATCTCCCGGCGCGCACCAAAATGGAACACGCTCGAATATCAATTGGCGTCACATGAAACACTATGCCGTTTGTGCATAGGTTAGCGTGCAATAGCATTGGCCGCAAAAACACCTTCAGGCCTAGGATTGGCGCCATTCCGGCATGTGCCGGGTCAAAATCGAGATGATATACATCATGTCCTCTGCTGCATCGTTCCGCGTCGAAAAAGACTTGTTGGGTACCCTTGAAGTTCCTGCAGATGCCTACTACGGCATCCAGACCCTGCGCGCTGCCAACAACTTCCACCTCTCCGGTGTTCCGCTGTCGCACTACCCGAAGCTGGTCGTGGCCCTGGCCATGGTCAAGCAGGCCGCTGCCGACGCCAACCGTGAGCTGGGTCACCTGAGCGATGCCAAGCACGCTGCCATTTCCGCAGCCTGCGCCCGCCTGATCAAAGGCGATTTCCACGACCAGTTCGTGGTTGACATGATCCAGGGCGGCGCTGGTACTTCTACCAACATGAACGCCAACGAAGTCATTGCCAACGTTGCGCTGGAGGCCATGGGCCACCAGAAGGGTGAGTACAAGTACCTGCACCCTAACAACGACGTGAACATGGCGCAGTCGACCAACGACGCCTACCCGACCGCAATCCGCCTGGGCCTGTTGCTGGGTCACGACGCGCTGCTGGCCAGCCTTGATAGCCTGATCCAGGCCTTCGCTGCCAAGGGTAAAGAATTCGACCACGTACTGAAGATGGGCCGTACCCAGCTGCAGGACGCCGTCCCGATGACCCTGGGCCAGGAATTCCGCGCCTTCGCCACCACCATGACTGAAGACCTGCAGCGCCTGCGCTCGCTGGCTCCGGAACTGCTGACCGAAATCAACCTGGGCGGCACCGCCATCGGTACTGGCATCAACGCCGACCCTGGCTACCAGGCCTTGGCCGTACAGCGCCTGGCCACCATCAGCGGCCACCCGCTGGTACCGGCTGCCGACCTGATCGAAGCCACCTCCGACATGGGCGCCTTCGTGCTGTTCTCCGGCATGCTCAAGCGCACCGCGGTCAAGCTGTCGAAGATCTGCAACGACCTGCGCCTGCTGTCCAGCGGCCCGCGTACCGGCATCAACGAGATCAACCTGCCAGCGCGTCAGCCAGGCAGCTCGATCATGCCAGGCAAGGTCAACCCGGTTATTCCAGAAGCTGTGAACCAGGTGGCCTTCGCCATCATGGGCAACGACCTGGCCCTGACCGTCGCCGCCGAAGGTGGTCAGCTGCAGCTGAACGTGATGGAGCCGCTGATCGCGTACAAGATCTTCGACTCGATCCGCCTGCTGCAACGCGCCATGGACATGCTGCGCGAGCACTGCATCGTCGGCATCACCGCCAACGAACAGCGCTGCCGTGAACTGGTCGAGCACTCGATCGGCCTGGTTACCGCACTGAACCCGTACATCGGCTACGAGAACGCCACCCGTATCGCCCGCGTTGCCCTGGAAAGCGGCCGCGGCGTACTGGAACTGGTGCGCGAAGAGAAGCTGCTGGACGACGCGATGCTCGACGACATCCTGCGTCCTGAAAACATGATCGCTCCACGTCTGGTTCCGCTGAAAGCGTAATCAGGCCGCTGTAAACAGTCTCACCAGGTCGAGGGACTAGACACCTCTCAACCTTTCCAAGGCCCGAGCGCTTGCTTCGGGCCTTTTTTTTGCCTGAAGGTTTTGGAGGCCGCTATGCAGGCCTTCGCAACACCCGGCCGCGCCGGCAGGGTATGTGGTTTGCCTGCAGCCCCGGAGATCGGCACACAACTTGCTCCATAATGCGTCCCAGCCCAACGGGATTACCCAGCATGCTGCACAGCCACCTGACCACCCTCAACGCAGTTTCGCTGATCCTCAACGTCTTCCAGGCAGACGGTTGCGAGGCGTCGGCGTTGCTGGCCGGCAGCGGCATTGGCCCGGCAGACCTGGGGCATGCCGATGCGCGCATCACCACCCAGCAGGAGCTGCAGGTTTG
>NZ_BCBP01000031.1:0-107296 GCF_001753955.1 Pseudomonas sp. NBRC 111139 | reverse complement strand
GCCATCGCCCTGCTGGTCTGGGGCATGTTCACCTTCGCCGTGGTACCGCCGCTGCAAATGCGCGTCATGACTGCCGCCATCGAGGCGCCAGGCCTGGCATCGTCGATCAACGTGGGTGCGTTCAACCTGGGTAACGCCGTGGGCGCGGCGCTGGGTGGTGCGGTTATCAGCCTGAACCTGGGCTACGCCGCCGTGCCAATGGCCGGAGGTGTGCTGGCGGCTGCGGGGCTGTTGCTGGTATGGGTGGGCGGCCGCCACAAGGTCGCCGGCAAGACCGCAGCCGATATGGCCTGAAGGCAACCACCTGCAGGAGCGGCCCACCGCGATACAAGGCCGCTTCTGCACACGGGCCGCACCTGACGCCTGCGACGCGCCGTTCCTCACTGCAATGATGAAATGCCGGGCGATTGCGTGCGCTTGTCAGGCTGTGGGCACGGATGCCCGAAACGCGACATTGGCTGCCCGTTCGGCGTGAGACAGGCAACCTCGGCACTGGATAACCTGCTGCGGCAATGCCTTGCTCCCTTGCCATAGAAGAACCTTGCCCATGACAACTTCCGCCGCCTCCGTAGCCGCCGCCACGCCTGCCGACCAGCCTCAGGGCTTTGTCGTGCGCATCGTCGGTGCTGCTGCATTCGCCCACCTGCTCAACGACCTGATTCAAGCCGTACTGCCGTCGATCTACCCCATGCTGAAAAGCGATTTCGCGCTGAGCTTCGCCCAGATCGGCTGGATCGCCTTGGTGTATCAGGTGACCGCTTCCCTGCTGCAACCTTGGGTCGGCATGTTCACCGACAAGCACCCACAACCCTACCTGCTGCCTGCCGGCATGGTGGTGACGCTGGTGGGCATCGCCCTGCTCGCCTTTGCCGGCAGCTATGAAATGCTGCTGGTGGCCGCCGCCGTGGTCGGCGTGGGTTCGGCCACCTTTCACCCAGAGGCCTCGCGGGTCGCCAGGATGGCTTCCGGCGGGCGCTTCGGGACCGCGCAATCAACCTTCCAGGTCGGCGGTAATACCGGCTCGGCCCTCGGCCCACTGCTCACCGCTGCCATCATCATTCCGCACGGCCAACCGGCCATTGCCTGGTTCATGCTGGCCGCTGCGCTGGCCGTTCTGGTGCTGCTGCGGGTGACGGGCTGGAGCGTGCGCCACGGCCAGGCCCGGCTCAAGAGCTTCGCGGGCCAACAGGCCCCCGGCCTGTCGCGGGGTGCCATGTGGCGCGCTGTGGTGGTGATCGCCGTGCTGATGTTCGCCAAGTTCGTCTACATCGCTTCGTTCACCAACTTCTTCACCTTCTACCTGATCGAGCATTTCGGCCTGAGTGTGCAGCACAGCCAGCTGTACCTGTTCGTGTTCCTCGCAGCCGTTGCGCTGGGCACCTTTGCCGGTGGCCCGGTGGGTGATCGCATCGGGCGCAAGGCCGTGATCTGGGTCTCGTTCCTCGGCGTGGCGCCCTTCGCCCTGGCCCTGCCCCATGCCAACCTCGCCTGGACAGCCGTACTGGCGGTGGCCATCGGCCTGGTGATGTCCTCGGCATTCGCTGCCCTGGTGGTGTATGCCCAGGAGGCGGTGCCAGGCCGGGTCGGCATGGTTTCGGGGGTGATGTTCGGGCTGATGTTCGGCATCAGCGGCGTGGGTGCAGCCGGCCTGGGCACACTGGCCGACCGGCATGGCATCGAATGGGTGTACCAAGCCATCGCGTTCCTGCCGCTGCTCGGGTTGGCCACCGCCTTGCTACCGGCCACCCGCTCGCGGGCCCGCCCTGGCCGTTGCTGCTAAAGTGGCGCTGCCAGGCTGCTTCGATACGAGGTCACGATGGTAAAGCCGCAGCGTGAATTGCTGGTGGAGGTCGATGAGTGGACCTGGGAAGTGGGTAGCCGTGCGACAGACTACCCAAGCGACTGGTTCATCGAGCCCCATAGCCATACCAAGCATCAACTGATCTATGCCATCAAAGGCCTGATGATCGTCGAGTCCGGGAACGAATGCTGGACAGTGCCACCCAGCCGCGGTGTGTGGATGCCTTGCGGCCAGGTGCACGCCATTCGCTGTGTCGGCGACGTGAAGATGCGCAGTGTGTTCGTGCGCATCGACGCGGCAACCGGCCTGCCCCTGCAGAGCAAGGCCATCAGCATCTCGCCCTTGCTCAGCGAACTGATCAAGGCCTCGGTGGGGTTCACCGCACCGTTTGCCGAGGACTCGCGCGAAGCCCGGGTCATGCGCCTGATCCTCGACGAAATCTGCGTACTGCCGACCTTGCCGCTGAAGCTGTCGCAGCCCAGCGACCAGCGCCTGCGGGTGATCTGCACGGCATTACATGAACGACCCGAGGATAACGCCACCGTTGCCGACTGGGGCCTGCGCCTGGGGGTGGACGAAAAGACCATCCAGCGGTTGTTCCGCAAGGAAACCGGCATGACCTTCGGCCAGTGGCGTCAGCAGGCGCGGCTGATGCAGGCACTGGAGCGAATTGCCCTGGGCGAGCGAATCATCGATGTGGCGGGGGCCTTGGGCTATGACAGCCCAAGTGCCTTCGCCAGCATGTTCAAACGCCAGTTCGGTACCACGCCCAGCCAGTTCTTCAGATAACCTGAAGTCCACGCATTTGCCGGCACTGGCCCGCCGCATACGGGCTGTCCGCTGACGGCTCGCCCTGCCTGTTCTTGCACAGCATCCCCGCCAAGCCGTATACAGTACCCCTACAACAATGCCCGCAAAGGAGCCCGGCACATGACCGTGACGCTGTCCCCCCTGCAGATCGACTGCGATTTCGACTCCGGCAACATACAGGTACTGGATGCCAGTAACCCCGCCCAGGTACACCTGGCCATTCGCCCGGACACCCACAGCGGCCACTACCAGTGGTTCCACTTCAAGGTCAGCGGGCTCACACCGGGGCAGGTCCATCGCTTCAGCCTGGACAACGCTTCTGGCTCCTCGTACAAGAACGCGTGGAGCGGCTACAACGCTGTGGCCAGCTATGACCAGCAGCGCTGGTTCCGCGTGCCCAGCCAGTTCGACGGTACGGCGCTATCGTTCGAGGTCAAGGCTGAACAGGACCAGATCTGGTTCGCCTATTTCGAGCCCTACCCGCGTGCCCGCCACAACCAACTGATCGAACGCGCCCGCCAACTCCCGGGGGTCGAGTTGCTGGCCAGCGGCCGCAGTATCCAGGGCCGCGATATCCCGCTGCTGCGGGCAGGCGACGGTGCCGAAGGCAAGCGCAAGCTGTGGCTGATTGCCCAGCAGCACCCGGGCGAGCACATGGCCGAATGGTTCATGGAAGGCGTGATCGACCGCCTGCAGGCCAACGACGCAGTGGTCCAGCAATTGCTCGCCAAGGCCGACCTTTACCTGATCCCCAACATGAACCCCGACGGCGCCTTCCTCGGCCACCTGCGCACCAACTTCAAAGGCAAGGACCTCAACCGCGCCTGGCAGGACGCCAGCGTCGAATTCAGCCCGGAAGTGTTCTTTGCACAGGCGCAGATGAAGCAGTACGGTGTGGATGCCTTCATCGACGTGCACGGTGACGAAGAGATCCCGCACGTGTTCACGGCCGCATGCGAGGGCAACCCCGGTTACACCCCTCGGCTGGCCAAGCTCGAAGAGCAGTTCCGTACCACCTTGTGCAGCCTGACTCGCGACTTCCAGACGGTGCATGGCTATACCCGTGACGAACCCGGACAGGCGAACACGACGCTGGCCTGCAACGCGGTGGGCATGGCCCATGACTGCCTGTCACTGACGCTGGAGATGCCGTTCAAGGACCATGACGACGCGCCCGATGCAGTCACCGGGTGGTCGGGGGCGCGCTCGAAGGCACTGGCCGGGGCGGTGCTGGAGACCTTGGCCAGCATGGTAGGCGATTTGCGCTGAACCTCGTCTTGCGCAGCCCCTGCAGGAGCAGCACGTCGCGACACGCGGCGGCTCCTTCGGGGGTATAGACCGCCGTTCAGAACTGCACATCCAGTATCACACTGTCGGTATAGGTCGCAGCCGGCGGTGTCGCCTGATCGGTATAGACCTTGGCGTTGTAGTTGAACACCTGGCTACCCGTGCCGGTACCCACGCCGGGGTTGATGTCGGCGTCCGTACTGGAACGCCTGGCAGCCCCGGACGCCCCCCAGCGCACGGTACCGGCACTTTTGAAAATGTCATAGGCCAGGTAGTTGTTGGCCGAAGACTTCATCCGCCGCCGCCCTCCGGACACGTTCTGCCCGTCACCCAGCCCTACCGTGTAGCTGCTGCCCTTGGTGCATGACACGTTTATGCCCTGGCTCACCGTGCCGAACCCCGCCACCACCGGCGCACTGGCGAAGCTGATGTCGGGGGTGGTGATCTGGCAATCGTTGGTCACCGTCAGGCTCACGTTCAAGACCTGGCTACCCGAGCCGATGTCACGCCCAAGGCATATCCCCAACGCGCCAATACCCGAACAATAATCCCAGCTCCAGGCCACGGTCAGGGCCTCTTGATACAACCCGGCCGCGACATTGCTGCCAATTTGGGTGCGCATGTAGATCGGCACCGCCTTGGGCGTGGTACCGCCGAGCAGCCCCAACAAGTCGAGGATGCCGTTGCGGGCGAAGTCGTAGGCCACACCCCGGGTAATCGGGTAGCGGGTGGTGTTGTCGGCATAGAGCGTGTAGGGAATGACATCGCCTGTCGGGCCGACCAGACCGCCCGAAGCGGGCGTGATCGTGGCGTAGAAATGATCACCGCTGCTGAGCAAGGTCAGCAGCGAACCGGTGCACTGCAACCCGGAGTTGAGGCTGGAAGCCGTCTGTACCGTGTTGCGAACCTGCGTCGAATTAAGGCTGCCAAACGCTGCCGGCAAGGTGGCCACCGACGAGCAAAGCGCCCAGGCCGTACTGCTCGGCAACAGCAGCACGCTCGCCACCAGGCCCCGCCGCCAGGCATTCATCGGCACACCAACGGACCAATCAAAGGGACCGAGCCTTGCGCGTCAGGCAGGTCGAACGCCACTTCGCAATGCCCACCCCCTTCAAGCGCCACCTGAAGGCGGTTATGCGACGACAGGTTCTCCAGGTACACCAACCCGTCCCACCCCACCACCGCCTGGGTGCCACTCTCTGCGTGGGTAACACGGCTACCCAGTTTGAGCACCTGCTGGTTGCCATCCACCAATTCGACACTGGCCGCCATGACGCGCTTGAGGGGGAACTCCAGCAAGTAGCCACTGCCCCGTCGTACCGCCACACGCTGCTCAACGTCCGGCGCGAGGACATCCGGTGGCAGGTTCATGGGGTCGATCTCGTACTTGCCCCGGTAGTAACCGCTGCTGTAAGGCACCAGCAAGTGCCCCTTGGCATCGGTACGGCCGATTTCCTGGTTTTCATAACGCACCGGTACATCGGCGTAACCTGCGGTGCTGACCACCACGAAGGCATCATCGATACGGTTGGCGGCGAACACGCCGGCATCCATCCACACCAGAGAACCACTGGCGTCGGCCCAGCGGGTCATCTCGCCGCTGCTGCCATACACACCGGCCTGCAATTGTACCGATTGCAGGCGCCAGGTGACGTCGGCCTGGCGATAGGCATCACGGTCGCTGCCTGCGGCATAGCCCAGGTTGTAACCGACGCCGACACCCGCTGGCACCGCGCGGCTGTAGTTGACCCGTTGCAGGGTCTCGCCTTCATTGCTGCGTTCCATGCTCAGCGCCAGGGTGCCGTGCAGGTCGAACGGGATCACCAGCTGCGCCTGCACCGCCCACTGGCTGTCACCCACTTCACGGTTGGCCGACAGGTACACACTGCTGCTGCCCCACAGCGGCTTGCTGTAGCTCAGGTTGATCAACCGGGTACGCGTTCCGTCACCGGCGCGCACGTCGAAGTAGCCAGCGCCAATGCTGCCGTACGCGTTCAGGTTGACACTGAGGGTAACCTGTTCGCTGCTTTTGCTCAGTTGCATGTCCGGGGAGCCCACCCGGCTCAGGTCGGCATAATCGCCATGGCGTTGCAGGCGCTGGTAACCGAAGCCGATGCGCTGGCTGTTGTACTGGTAGCCAAGGGCGACCTGGTGGCCTTTGTCGCCCTCGAACCGGCTTTGCGCCAAGGCAGCGTTGAGCACGCCGAAATTGCCCACGCGCATGTTGCCACCCAGCCCTCCGAGCATCAGCGACTCCGCCGTTTCGGCGTGGGTTTCCAGGGTGAACATGTCACTGAGCCCATAGCGCAGGCTGCCCGAGGCAATACCCGGCCCATAGCTGAAATCGCGTACGCCGTAATCCCGGCGCAGGCTGCCGGCGGCCACCGAGTAGTCCGACAGGCCCTTCTGCAGCAGGCTGCTGGTGACATAGAACGGCAAGGTGGTCGACACCTGCCGGCCAAGGGCATCAGTGGTGACCACCACCGCCTCCCCGGCCCCGTTGATGAACGGCACGTTGGTCAGGGTGTACGGGCCTGGCTGAAGTTCGGTGGTGCTGGACTTGAAACCGTTGATGAACAGGTCGAGCGACGTGGGGACCGCCGCTTCACCGGCGAACGCAGGCAACGGGTAAGTGACAAGATCCGGACGCACCGCGAAGTCGCGTGACAGCTGCACCCCGCCCACGCGCACCGAACCGCTCCAGGGCAACGCACCCGTCACGAAGTCACCGGCTTCGTAGGTCAGCAGGCGCTGCTCGTCGGTAAAGCGCCAGGTGGTGTCGTAACGCATGAAGCCACGGCGGGTATCGTCCGCCTGTGCGCCATTGAAAGACTGACGCCACTGCCCGGTGCTGGAAAAGGTACCCCAGCTGTCGAACAGGCGCAGCTCGTTCCAGGCGGCCAGGTAGGTGCCGCCTTCATCGGTGTCGTTGAGATACAGGTCGTAGTTGAACAAGGCGCCAAAACTGCTGCGCGCATCGCTGGCCGGGTAAAGGTTGCGATCACCCACTTGCTGGTCAGGCAACCAGGCCGGCGGTACCTGCAGCAACAGGCGCTGGTTCTGACTGTCGTAATCGGTATGCAGCCCCGCGATGCTGTCCAGGGCCACCTCCCCCTGGGGGTTGCCCGGCAGCGAAACGCCGGCTGCACGCAATAGGTCGCTGTCCAGGTACAACCGCCCGGCCCGCTGCTGCACCGGTATCAGTTCAACCCTGGGCATCTGGTTCACCACCAGGTCGAGGTAAAGGGTGGCCTCGGCGATGGCGGACATCTCCGTGGGCGGTGGGGGCAAGTCGTCGGCCAGCACCAGCGCGGGGCTGACCATGGCCAGCCCTAGGCACCAGCGGCACGTCGTCGCCGGGAGCCGTTTCACACACGGTTTCCAACCATTGCCGGGTCCTCCTTGGCCCCTGCACTTCATTCAGCCGTTGGCTCATTGGCCTTGGCGGATGGCGTCCGCCGAGTGTTGACCATTGACCCTGCCCTTCAGCACGCTAACGTTGCCGGATGCCACGGGAGCCGGCCAGCGCATGCTTGCCCCTGGCAGTACATAGCCCAGCAGGCCTTCAGCCAGTGGCTTGCTCTGGGGGCCTTGCTGCACGACCACATCGGTCAGCCGCGCATGTACCGGGCCCGTGTTACGCAGTTCAATGTAGGGCTTGCCCTGCACCGTCACCGGGCGCCAACTGAGCTGTGGCTTGCCCACGCCCTCGGCATTGCGTTTGCCTTCAGGGTCGGCCTTGCCCCACAGCCCTTCGCCATAGACGAACAGCGGCACCGAATAACGCATCTGCAAACGAATGGCCGCCGTGGCACCGGGCTCGGCCTTGTCGACCGGGATGGCGGGCGGAATCTCGTCGATGATGATGCGGTAGGCCTGCTCCTGGCCGGCGGGTGAAGGGCCGGTACGGGTCAGGCGGATCAACTGCTTCTGCCCGGGCGCAATGTTGGCGACCGGCGGGCTGCCGATAATCTCGCGCTGTGCCTGGAACTGCTCCTGGTAATCACCCTGGCGCCAGGCGAATACCCGCACCTGCAGGTTTGCCGGCGCAGTGCCACGGTTTTCCAGCCACAACGCACCGGCCTTCTGGTCGGCCTCCAGCACCGGGTCGATCGGCCAGATCAGCACCGACGTGGCCGCCCAGGCCGGCAGGCTTGCCAGCGACAACAATCCAGTCAATCCACGCGTCCACTTCGCGCCTGCCCGCATGCAGCTCTCCTTAGACACTTGTCAGGGGTGGCGCTGGCCGTTACCAGGTCACCGTCACTTGCACCACATCGGTATAGGTCCCTGCCGGCAGTGTGCCGGTCAGCTGGACCCGCCCGTACACCGGAAGCTTGATCGCCGTCGGGTCGGAATAGCTCACCGCCACGCTCTGGCCGATTCCCAAGGCCTGGCTATAGGCGGCGTCCCGGTACAGCTGGTAGGCCAGCACTTGCGTGCCACTGGTGCGCTTCAGGTTGCGTGTGCCACTGGCAGTGTTTTGCCCGCCGTCCAGGCTCATGCTCATGGCCACGCCCGGCGTGCACTGGAACGTCACGGTAGAACCACCCAGCGATGTGCTGAGCAGCCCCGTGGACAGCGCCGACTGCGAGCCATAATCGAGCGTGCCGTAGCTGGTGACACCCCCCACCACCAGGCACCCGGCGACAACCTGCGCCGTCACCGTGAAGGTACTGGTGGTCACTGCCCCCAGTGGGGCGGCCAACAACATGCTGACGCCAGTCAGGCCTCCTGCCAGCCAGCCGCGCATGGGTCAGAACGACAGCTCGACCGAGATCGTGTCGCTGTAGACCCCTGCGGGCAGGCCCGCCTTGCCGACGGCCTTGCCGTAAAGGTTGACGGTCTGGGCGGCGCCGGTACTGGTCGGCAGGGTGATGGTGTCGTCGACAGCCAGCAACGCCGTACGCCCCGCGTCGGTATAGAGGTCGTACGGTACAAAGTTGCCAGAACCATCAGCGAGCGCACGGGTGCCGCCGCTCGACTGGCCGTCATGCAGGCCGGCACGCACTTTGATCACGGGCACCGTACCTGCCGAGCACAGGATGCTCATGGCGCCCCCCCCGCCTCCCAGCACCTGGGCATTGGCGGTGACGAACAAGGCATCCTGGGTACCGAAGTTCAAGGCACCGAAGTTAAGCCCCGACGTGCCCGACGTGCCATTGACCTGGCACGCCGCAGTCAGCGTCAGGGTCGAGCTGATACTGCCCGTCACCGTGGCCGCCTGGGCCTGGGAAGCCAACGCCAGGCCCAGGCCTGCGAGGACGCAATATGAAAGGTTCGTTCGCATCGGAGTCTCCTTGCGTGGTTACCAGTCCAGGGTCACTCTGAGGGTGTCGCGGTAAAGCCCGGCCGGCAGCGCACGCGGTTGCGCCACTACCACACCGTAGATGGGAATCGGTACTTGCTGGCTGCTGCGAATGGTGAAGGCCCGCGCCTGGCCGACGCCGTAGCGGCTGTTACCGCCTGGGTCGACCGCCAGCTGATAAGGAATCAGTTCACGGCCGTTGCTCAGGCGGCGAATGCCATCGTCGCCATTGAGGCCGCCATTGATACGCACGTTGAAGGCCCGCACTTCAGGCGTGCAACTGATTTGCAGGCTACCCTGGCCGCCCACTTCGTCCACCTGGCTGCGCAACGGCTGGTCCCAGTTCGGACCGCGCTCGCCAAAGTCCAGTACGCCTGGGTCACCCAGCACGGCCGGTTGCGTCTCGTTGCTGCTGATCTGGCAAGACGCGCTGATCACCAGCCGCGCCTGGATGAAACCGGTGGTGCTGCCATGCACCGCACCGCCTGGGACCAGCAGCGGGCCGAGGGTGAGCAACAGGATCGAAGTGCGGCTCATGGCATGGCGTCCTTGTGCATGGTGGCGTCCCTACCAGGTGACGGTGACTTTCAGCAGGTCGGCATAAACCCCTGCATCCGGCACCCAGGCCAGTTTGTCGATACGTGCATACAGCGGCAATTCCACCGAACCGCTGCCCGGCACACGCGCCGACTGGGCCACCCCCACCGCCAGAGGCTCACGCCAGGCAGCGTCACGGTACAAGCGATAAGGAATGGGCCGCGCCAGGCGATTGTCGCTGGCCAGGTAGCGCAGTTCGCCGACGCCCCCATGCTGGCCACCGTCGACCCGCACCTGATAGGGCGTATCCGGGTTGCACTCCAGGCGCGGCGGGCGCTGGCTTAGCAGCACACCGCTCAAGGGCGCGCCAGGGCCATCCAGGCGCGCCGTCGCCCCCAGGTCGATACGACCCAGGGCCTGAGCCCCCGCATCGCGGGTCTGGTTGACCAGCATGCAGCCACGCTGCACCAGTACCCGCACTTCCACGAGAAAATCCGCCGCCACGGTACTGCCGCTGAACAACAGGCCGAACAGCGCGGCCAGCATGCGCTCCGTCACCTTGTTATCCTTATCGAAACGTCCTGAACTGAGCGTAGCAGTGAGGTGGCGCAGCCGATGTGGCATAACGCCATTTTTTTTGTATTAGCGATAAAGCGATACCGTGGCATCAAAAAAAGCCTGTACCACACAGAACCCGTGGCCAACCCGTGCCTCCAATGGCCAAGAGCCGGTAAATGCACCGGGATTCTGTTAGGGTGAATCGTACTCGTCCTGCGCCAGACACCTGTGCCGTACACGGACGACATGACAGGAGCTTTTTCAATCATGACTGCAGACAACTCACTGGCAGACGCCATGGAGCGCTGTGCCCAGGAGCCGATCCAGGTTCCGGGCAGCATCCAGCCTCACGGCTTTCTGCTGGTGCTGGATGCCACCGACCTGTGCGTGCTGCAGGCCAGTGAAAATGTCGAGCACTGGTTGGGCTTGCCAGCCCGTGAACTGATCGGTTGCCGCTTCGCCGACCTGGTTCACGAGGGCTTTGACCTGCACGCGCACCTCACACGGCTTCCTGAAGATGAAGTCTTCCCGTTCCACATTGGCGACGTGCGCTTGCACCAGGGCGCCCCCATCAGTGCCCTGCTGCACTTGCTGGTTCATTGCCACGATCAGGTACTGATTGCCGAGTTCGAACCGCCCCGCCTGCCAGCAGACCTGGTCGGGCAAGGCGACTATTACCCGTTGGTGCGCAGCTTTGTCGCCAGTCTGCAAGTGGCCAGCAGTATTGAAGACCTGCTGCAGCAAACGGTGTTGCAGTTCAAGCGCATCACCGGCTTTGGGCGGGTCAAGGCCTACCGTTTCGATGCCGAAGGCAACGGCCAGGTGCTGGCCGAAGTGGCCGACCCAGGCTACCCCAGCTACGCGGGCCTGTGCTTCCCGGCTGCAGACATCCCGCGCCAGGCGCGCGAGCTGTACCGGGTCAACCGTATCCGCGTGATCGAAGATGCCAACTATCAACCCTCGCCTCTGCTGCCCGCTACCAACCCGCGCACCGGCAAGGCGCTGGACATGAGTTTCGCCGTACTGCGTAGCGTGTCGCCCGTGCACCTGCAGTACATGCGCAACATGGGCACGCTGGCCTCGATGTCGCTGTCGATCGTGGTCGACGGCGAGCTGTGGGGGCTGATTTCCTGCCACCATCAGCAGCCACGCCCGGTGGACCTGCGCACCCGCACGGCCTGCGAGCTGTTGGCCAGCGTACTGTCGTTGCAGATAGAGTCCCGCGAGTCCCATGCCAGCACGCGCAAGCTGTTGGCGCTGCGCCAACACATCGTACGCATGATCTCGTCCATGGCCGACCACGACAGCGTCAGTGACGGCTTGCGCGACCTGCCTCACGTGCTGCTGGCCTTCGCCGACGCCCAGGGCGCGGCAGTGATCTCGGCCGAGCGCTGTGACCTGATCGGCCAGACTCCGCCTGAGGCCCAGGTGACGGCGCTGGTGCACTGGCTAGGCCAACGTGACGAAGACAGCGTGTTCCATAGCGACAACCTGCGCCGCGACATCACTGAGCTACCCGAGCTGGCAAACCATGCTGGCGGGGTGCTGGCAGTGGCCATCTCGCAGATCCACTCGCACTACCTGCTGTGGTTCCGCCCCGAGCAGATACGCACGGTCAACTGGGCCGGCCAGCCGACCAAGCAGGTCGGGCCACAGGGCAACCTCGACCCGCGGCACAGTTTTGAACGCTGGCAGGAAGAACTGCGCGGCTATTGTCAGGCGTGGGACCCACTGGTGATCGAGGGCGTGATGGAGCTGCGCACCGCGGTACTGGGCATTGTCCTGCGCAAGGCCGAAGAGCTGGCACAATTGGCTGGCGAATTGCGCCGCTCCAACAAGGAGCTCGAAGCGTTTTCCTACAGTGTTTCCCACGACCTGCGCGCCCCGCTGCGGCACATCGCCGGCTATACCGAACTGCTTGGCGAAATCGAAGGCCAGGGCCTGAGCGAACGCGGCAAGCGCTTCCTGCAGCATATCGGTGAAGCGGCGCACTTTGCCGGCAGCCTGGTCGACAACCTGCTCAACTTCTCGCAGATGGGCCGCTCGGCCTTGCGCCTGTCCGACGTCGACCTCAACGCCCTGGTCGAGGCCATTCGCAGCGAGCTGGCCCCCGATTACGAAGGCCGCGCAATCGTTTGGGACATCGCCCCACTGCCCAAGGTGATCGGCGACCCGGCATTCATCAACATGGCCTTGCACAACCTGATAGCCAATGCCATCAAGTACACTCGCGGCCGTACGCCTGCTCGCATCGAGATCAGTGCCGTACAGCACCCTGACGAAACCGAGGTCTGCATCCGCGACAATGGCGTGGGCTTCGACATGGCCTACGCCAACAAGCTGTTCGGCGTCTTCCAGCGCCTGCACCGCATGGAAGATTTCGAAGGCACCGGCATTGGCCTGGCGAGCGTACGCCGCATCATCGAGCGCCATGACGGTCGAGTCTGGGCCACTGGCCAGATCGACCAGGGCGCCAGCTTTCACTTCACCCTACCCCGAAACACTGCTACCTGAGGCACCGCTACCATCATGCTCAAGCCCATTCTGCTGGTCGAAGACAATCCCCGAGACCTGGAGCTGACCCTGCTGGCCCTGGAGCGCAGCCAGTTGGCCAACGAAGTCATCGTGCTGCGTGACGGCGCCGATGCGCTCGACTACTTGCTGCGCCGCAACGCCTATGCCGAGCGCGATGACGGCAACCCTGCCGTGCTGTTACTCGACCTGAAACTGCCTAAGGTCGACGGCCTGGAAGTGCTCAAGGAAGTGCGCGCCACTGCCGAACTGCGCAGCATCCCCACCGTGATGCTGACCTCTTCGCGCGAAGAGCCCGACCTGCTGCGCGCCTACGAGCTGGGGGTAAACGCTTATGTGGTCAAACCCGTGGAGTTCAAGGAATTCGTCACCGCCATCTCCGACCTCGGGGTATTCTGGGCAGTGCTAAACGAACCGCCACCCGGCTCACTGCGACTGAACCGTCGCGGTAGCAACTGAGGCCGCCGCGACGATGCAGCAAACGCCGCTGAAAATACTGATGGTCGAAGACAGCTCGATGGACGCCGAGCTGACCCTGATGCGCCTGGAGCGCAGCGGGCTGCATGTTCAGTCACAGCTGGTGTTCGACCATGCAGGTGTCGAACATGCCTTGCGCCAGGCCCGCTACGACCTGATCTTGTGTGACTGCGTGCTACCAGGCTCATCCGGCACCGAAGTGCTGGCCATCGCCCAACGCCTGGCACCCGACATCCCGTTCATATTCCTGTCCGGCATTTATGGCGAAGAGCACGCGGTGGAAATGATCCGCCTGGGCGCGACCGACTATGTGCTGAAGAAGAACCTGCCACTGCTGCCCAAAGCCGTGCGCCGAGCCCTGAGCGAAGTGCAGGAACGCCAACGCCGTCGCCGCGCCGAAGAGGCCCTGGCGGACGTCGAAGCACGTGCTCGCATTGCCATCGACGCCGCCGGCATGGGCACCTGGGACCTGCGCCCGCAAGAGGGCCTGTTGCTGTGGGATGACCGCTGCAAGACCTTGTTCGGCGTGCCCACCAGCACCGAAATGAGCCTTGAAGTGTTCTACGCCGGCATCTACCCCGATGACCTGCCACTGGTGCGCGAGGCAGTGGAACATGCCATGCGCCCGGAAAGCGGCGGTCATTACCGCGTGGAGTTTCGGATCGCGCAACCCAATGGCCTGGAGCCCCGCTGGTTGCTGAGCAGCGGCCAGAGCCAGTTCGTCGATGATCAGTGCGTTCGCTTTTCAGGCGTACTGCAGGACATCCACACGCAACGCCAGGCCACCCAGGCGCTGCGTCAGCTGAACGAGATGCTTGGCGAGCGGGTTGAGCGCCGTACCCGCGAACGCGATCGTGCCTGGGAGCTGTCGCAAGACTTGCTGGCCGTGCTGAACAAAGACCTGACCCCGGTCGCACTGAACCCCGCCTGGGAAGCCAGCCTGGGCTTCTCGCGCGAACGCCTGAGCCAGTCCTCCTTGCTGCACCTGCTGCCTGAGCACGACCAGGAACAGTTACTCACCGAACTGGCCGCCCTCTCCCACGGCCGCACCAGCGCACGCTTTGTCGGCCGCATCCTGCATGCCGGCGGCCAACAGCGCTGGCTGTCGTGGGTGGTGGTGCCGGAGGACACCCTGCTGTACGTGGTGGCACGCGACATCACCAGCGAGCGCGAAGCCGCCCTGGGCCTGGCAGATGCCAACGCCCGGCTGCGCGAACAGATCAACGAGCGCGAGCGCATCGAGGCCGCTCTGCAGCAGATGCAGCGGCTGGAGGCGGTTGGGCAACTGACGGCTGGCGTGGCGCATGACTTCAATAACCTGCTGACGGTGATACTCACCGGTGCCAGCTTTCTGGAGCGCGATCTGGCCAAGGCCGACCTGGACAAGGCCCGCACTCGCCTCACCCATATCCGCGAAGCGGGTGAGCGTGGTGCCAAGCTGACCTCGCAGTTGCTGGCCTTCTCCCGCCGCCAGCGTCTGGAGCCGGTGCCGCTGAACCTCAACCGTACCCTGGCCGGCTTGGAAGAGCTGCTGCGCCGCACGCTGGGTGGCAACGTTTCGGTGCGTCTGGACCTGGACCTGGCCCTGTGGCAGGCACTGACCGACCCCACCCAGACCGAGATGATCATCCTCAACCTGGCGATCAATGCCCGCGATGCCATGCCCGACGGCGGTCAGCTGACCCTGACAACGCGTAACACCCATATCGACCAGCGCCCGCAACGCCCCGAAGACCCGGACCCGGGCGAGTACGTGATGCTGAGCATCCGCGATACCGGTTGCGGCATGAGCGAAGACTTGCTGGCCAAGGTATTCGAGCCTTTCTTTACCACCAAGGACATTGGCAAAGGTTCGGGCCTGGGCCTGGCCCAGGTGTTCGGCTTTGCCAAGCAGTCCGGTGGCGGCGTGCGCATCGACACCACACTCGGTCGCGGTACCGAGGTGGCGGTATACCTGCCGGCGGTAAAAGAGGAGATGGTGAACGAACCCGTTGCAGCAGTGCTCAGTCAGTCGATCAACGAAAGCGGCCATAACCGCACGGTGCTGCTGGTGGACGACGACCACCTGGTGCGCGACATGCTTGGCGATGTGTTACGCCAATACGGCTACCAGGTGCGCCAGGCGCACAGCGGCGAGCAGGCATTGGCATTGCTGGATGACGACATTGACCTGCTGCTGACTGATTTCGCCATGCCCGAGTTCAATGGTGCACAACTGGCGCTGGCTGCCCGCGAACGGTACCCCCACGTGCCGGTGGTGTTTCTGACTGGTTATGCGGAGTTGCAGGGGCTGGAACTGCCGGGCAGCCTGGTGATCCAGAAGCCGGTGCAGGCTGATGAACTGGCCAGGGCGCTGAACGAAATGCTGGGGATTTCCGGGTAACCCGGTACGGCACGTACCCGCGCTCAGGAGGCGCGGAGGCGCGCAAAATCACAAAAACGCGAAAACCCAGTGCTCATCTTTCCTGGCACCGGGTTAAATACGTTTTAATCTTGAAAAATGGCAGGGGCGGCTGGATTCGAACCAACGCATGGCAGGATCAAAACCTGCTGCCTTACCGCTTGGCGACGCCCCTGTATCGGATGCAGCGTTTGCTGCTCTGACAATTCCAACTGAGTGACAACTGGGTTGTTGTCTTGGAATGCGCGGCACTTTAACAACAAACTTTCGGTCTGTGAACCCCCCTGATAAAAAAAATTGCCAAAAAACAGCGAGTTAGTCATTTCGGTGCTGGTGCAGCGACCGTCCGTCGGTTTCCGCCCGCCTCGCTTCAACACAATCGCATTCCGCACTTCCAATCAGGTAAGCCCATCGCATTGACCAAGGAGGACCCCATGCCTGTCTCTCACGACCTCTACCAGGACCTGCACTACCCGCGCGAAATCGTCCAGCAGCGCCGCCAGCAGGACAAGGCGCTGGATCGCCTGCTGGACGAGTACGTGGACATCGACAACCAGGTGCTGGCTGCCGAATCGATATCGGCCGGTAACTTCGTCGACGAAGACCTGCGCCACCTCAAGGAGCGTCGCCTGGCGGTGAAGTACATGATCGAGCGCCAGCTGGAGCGAAAGTCATAGCCCGCACAGGCACAAGAGGCGGCCAGACCTATCGCAAGAAGTGATGATTGCCCGGCACTTTCTCTATTAGTCAAAATGGCCGCTCTCGGGCAAGCTGCAGGCTGCCCCGCCATCGCCCAAGGAGCGTTGCTTTTGTCTGCCTGGATCCCTACCCCGCTGCGCCAGCTTGGCCAACGCTTGCGCGGCACCGCCAATCAACAGAGCGAGCTGCTCGGCTGGTTCGAGGACAAGGCGCATAGCCGCGGTTATCAGCTGAGTGACGGTCAGCGGCGGGTAATCCACTGCATGGCCGAACAACTGACGCAGCTTGAACAAGGTCAACCGCGCAGTCTGTACCTGTACGGCTCGGTCGGCCGGGGTAAAAGCTGGCTGCTCGATGGCTTTTTCCAGGCCGTGCCGATAGCCGCCAAGCTGCGCCTGCATTTTCATGATTTCTTTGCACGCCTGCACCAGGGCATGCACCGCCACCGGGCGCTGGACGACGCGCTGGGCGCAACGCTGGACGAGCTGGTGGGTGGTTGCCGGGTGCTGTGCTTCGACGAATTCCACGTGCATGACATAGGCGATGCCATGCTGCTCACCCGGCTGTTCAACGCCTTGTTCGCCCGTGGCGTGTACCTGCTGGTGACCTCTAACTACGCGCCCGAAGGGCTGTTGCCCAACCCGCTGTATCACGAACGTTTTCTGCCGGTCATTCGCCTGATCAACAGCTCGATGCACGTGCTCGAAGTCGGTGGCGACACTGATTTTCGCAGCTTGCCGGCCAACCGCGAGCATCAGCGTTTTACCCAGGGTCATTATGTCTGGCCGGGTAATGCGGCGCAGCGCCAGGCACTGAACGTGCCGAACGAACAACCGGTGATACTGGACGTGAACAAGCGCCCGCTGCGAGCGCTGGCCATCGATGGCCGGCGGGTGGTGCTTGGCTTTGACGATCTGTGCGAGAAGGCCACTGCGGTCATCGACTACCTGGTACTGGCCAGGGAGTATGACGAGTGGGTGATCGATGGGCTGGATGACCTCTCGGCGTGTTCGCTGGCGGCTCAGCAGCGCTTCGTCAACCTGGTGGATGTGCTGTATGACCAGGATCGGCGGGTGATTGTCATAGGTAAACGTCCGCTGGAAGAGAGCCTGGGCGGCCCGCTGGCCGACCTGATGCGTACCCGCAGCCGGTTGGGGCAACTGCACCAGATTGCCCCCTGAGCCTGCAGTGCCTGAGCCGGCCCTTTCGCGGGTGAACCCGCGCCTACGACGGCCTCTGCCGAACCACCGATGCGCGTCCCGCCCGCGAAGGGGCCATCGAGGTCAAACCATCAACCCGCCCTGGGCAAATCCGCCAGCACCGCTTCGATCTCTCCCAGCACTGCCGGGTCATCCAGGGTCGAAGGCGGCACATAATCCTGCCCATCGGCAATCTTGCGCAGCACCGCCCGCAGAATCTTGCCGGAACGGGTCTTGGGCAGGCGCTTCACCAGCCGTACCCGATTGAAACAGGCCAGCGGGCCAATTTCCTCGCGCACGCTACCCACCAGCTCCACCAGCAACTGCGCCTCGGCAATGCCCTCGCCATCCTTGAGTACTACCAGCGCCAACGGTACCTGGCCCTTGATCTCGTCATGCACGCCGATCACAGCACACTCCGCTACCGCCGGGTGCCGGGCGACCAGGTCCTCCATTTCACCGGTGGACAAACGATGACCAGAAACGTTGATCACATCATCGGTGCGCCCCATGATGTAGACGAAGCCATCATCGTCCAGATAGCCGCCATCGCCCGTGTGGTAATACCCCGGATACGTGCGCAGGTAGGCCTGCAGGTAGCGCTCGTGATCCCCCCACAGCGTCTGGCTGCAGCCGGGGGGCAGTGGCAGTGCAATCACGATCGAACCCTGATGGTTGGCCCCGAGCAAGTGGCCTTCGTCATCCAGTACGCGAACGTGGTAACCCGGCACCGCGCGGTTGCTCGACCCTGGCTTCGCCGCGCTGCCCTCCAGCCCGACGCAAGGCGCGGTGACCGGCCAGCCGGTCTCGGTCTGCCACCAATGGTCGTGCACCGGCTTGCCACTCACCCGCTCCAACCATTCATGGGTGCTGGAATCCAGCTTTTCCCCCGCCAGGAACAGTTGACGCAGCGAGCTGAGGTCATGGTTGCGAATCAGTTCGCCCTCCGGGTCTTCCTTGCGAATGGCGCGCATGGCCGTAGGTGCACAGAACAGCGCGTTGACCTGGTACTGCTCCACCACCCGCCAATAGGCCGAAGCATCCGGGGTGCGGATCGGCTTGCCTTCGTAGAACACCGTGGTACAGCCGCTCATCAACGGCCCGTAGACGATCAGTGAATGGCCGACCACCCAACCGACGTCGGAAATACCCCACCACACATCGCCGGCCTGCATGCCATAGATATGGCGCATGGCGTAACACAGCGCCACGGCATTGCCGCCGTTTTCCCGGACGATACCCTTGGGTTTCCCGGTGGTGCCCGATGTGTACATGATGTACAGCGGGTCGCCGGCATCCAGCTCGACGGGCGCCACCGGCACGGCGCCGGCCAAGGCCGCCTGCCAGTCCAGGTCGCGGCCTGGCAGCAGTTCAGCGTGCGCCTGTGGCCGCTGCAGCACCAGCACATTGCGCGGCTGGTGCCGGGCCAGTTGCAGGGCACGGTCAACCAGCGGTTTGTAGGCAATGACCCGGTCGAACTCCAGCCCGCACGATGCCGTCAGCAACAAGGTGGGCCGGGCGTCATCGATGCGCAGGGCCAACTCGTTGGCGGCAAAGCCACCGAACACGACCGAATGCACCGCGCCGATCCGCGCGCAGGCCAGCATCGCCATGGCCGCTTGCGGCACCATGGGCATGTAGATGATCACGCCATCGCCCTTGTTCACCCCCAGCTGGCGCAGCAAACCGGCCAGGCGTGCTACCTCGTCGCGCAACTGGTTGTAGGTGTAGGTCTGCTGCGCGCCGGTCACTGGCGAATCGTAGATCAGCGCCAACTGCTCGCCCCGGCCCTGCTCGATCTGGTGATCGAGGGCCAGGTAACAGCTGTTGAGGCGGCCGTCAGCGAACCAGCGGTGGGTACCGTCGGCGTTGTCTTGCAGGGTCAAGGCAGGCTTGCGGTGCCAGGCCAGGTGTGCGGCCTGTTCCGCCCAGAACGCGGCAGGGTCGGAAATGGAATGGGCGTAGCTGTGCTGGTAGCTCATGTCGTTAGAAACCCGGTACTTGTTGTTATTGAAGGGCGAAACTTGAGTATGGACCGCTATACCCACGCCGCCATGGGACTAAAGTCACAACCGACCTGCAAATTTGCAGACAACGCAATAGCGCCCCATAACGGTGCAAAGCCTCTAGAATAGGCAACCCCTTCAAACACCGAGCAGCCCATGGACATCGATCAGGCCCGTACCTTCCTGGAAATAGTGCGTTGCGGCAGCCTGGTCGCCGCGGCCGAACGCCTGTTCGTGTCACAAACCGCGATCACCGCGCGCGTGCAGCGCCTGGAACAGCAATTGGGTTGCCAGTTGTTCGTGCGTAGCCGCAGCGGCGCCAGCCTGACCAGCGATGGCGAAGCGTTCGTCAGTTATGCCAACCAGTTGGTGCAAACCTGGGAAGCCGCGCGCCGCGACCTGCCGTTGCCTGAAGGTTGCCAGCAGGTGCTGCATGTGGGCGGTGAGGTGAGCCTGGGCAACCCGATGATGCTCGACTGGGTAAGTGCCCTGCACCGTGAATTGCCCAGCCATGCCATCCGCAGCGAGGTGAGCGATGGAGAGTCGCTGCTGCGCAAGGTCGAGATGGGCTTGCTGGACGCCGCGCTGGTCTACCAGCCGACCTACGGTCCAGGCCTGCAGGTGGAGCAGTTGATGGAAGAGAAGCTGATTCGCGTGCGCCGGGTCGAGCGGCCCGAGCCGTACATCTACATCGACTGGGGCGAGGCCTTCCGCCGCCAGCATGATGCGGCCCTGCCCGACTGCGCACGCCCGGCGCTAAGTTTCAACCTTGGCCCGCTGGCCCTGCAGTTCATACTCGACCAAGGTGGCAGTGGCTACTTCCGCACGCGGGTGGTGCAGGCCTATCTGGACAGCGGCGTGTTCGAGCGGGTACCGCAGGCACCGGAATTCACCTACCCGACCTTTCTGGTGTACCCGCGTAAACGTGACAGCGAAGCCCTGCAACAGGCCTTCGCGATCCTGCGTCGGCTGGTAGCTGCCGGCGCCAGCGACTGGTCACAACGCTGGGACCCGGTTATCTGAAGCCTCGGTCTTGCTGAGCAACTGACGCTTGAGGCCGGCGATCAGGTCGGTCTGGGTGATCACCCCCACCAGCGTGTCGGCATCAAGCACCGGCAAGCAGTGCAGGCCTTGTTCGCACAACAAGGGCAGCAGGCGTTCCAACGGGTGCTGGCTGCTGACACTGACAACCCGCCTGCTCATCACTTGCGCCATGCGCACCGCCTGGCGGCCGAACAGACCGCGCCAGCTGAAACGCCCACGCTGCATCGCCGGGCCAACCAGGTCGCTGAGGCTGACGATGCCTACAAGCTTGCCGTGCTGCAGGACTGGCAGGGTTTTCAGGTGATGGCTGGCGAGCATTTTCCAGGCCTGCTCCAGCGTGGTATCAGGCGTGACGAACTGCACATCGCGGGACATCACCGAGGCCGCGGTGATACCGCCAAGGCTGCGCTGCAGGGCGTGCTGCTCGGTGGCGAGGATGATGCGCTCCAGCTCGTCACGGGTGACATCGACGAACTCGCCCAGCTCTTCCAGGGCCTGGTCCAGGTCTTCACTGCGGATGCCGACCCGCTCGCCGGGCAGCGGGTCATGGGTGTGGTGCAGGTCTTTGCGTGGCACCGTGCCTTTCGGGTAGCGCACACCCGTCAAACGGTTGTAGGCGATTGCCACTGTCACCAGGATCAGCGCATTGAGCAGCACCGGCTCCAGCAGGTGATCGCCCATGGCGGTCAACCCCGGGTCGGCCAGCACCGCGCTCACTGCCACACCGCCACCCGGCGGGTGCAGGCAGCGCAACAGGCACATGACCAGGATCGAGATGCCGAGCGCCGCAGCGGCCACCCACAGCTCGGCGCCGAAGCCTGCACGCATGGCCAGCCCCACTGCACCCGCCAGGGCGTAGCTGCCCAACACCGGCCAAGGTTGGGCCAAGGGGCCGGAATGCACCGCAAACACCAGTACCGCCGAGGCTGCCAGCGGGCCGAGCAAGTGCAGGGCGATGCTGGGGCCATAGACCATGCTGGTCAGCCAGCCCGCGAGGAAAAGGCCAAGCAGCGCACCGATTCCGGCACGCAACCATTCTTTTGGGGGGATGTTGAGAGGGGCCGGCAACAGCCGCTGCAGACGACTTTCGGAACGCGAGGCAGACATTTGGGCAATCGGGATCTTTGGTTTTTCTGTTTAAAAAGAAAGCCCAGCCGAGCTGGCCTGGGCCTCGTATTGCGCATGCAATACCACAAGGGGCTCCGTCCGTGGAGAGATGGAAACCGCAGGGTTTCGTGGGGCGATTTTGCCGGGTGGGGGGAATTTGGGCTAATTCAAAAAACTGCGGCTGTACTGCAATTTTTTTGCAGTACTGATAGGGCCAAAGGGGCGCTGCGCGCCCTTTCGCGACACAAGGCCCCCAGGGGATTGCGTACACCTGTGGGAGCGGCCTTGTGTCGCGATGGGCCGCACAGCGGCCCCGGCATTAACGAGCCTTGCGCGGCAGGTCGATGCTCACCCGCAGGCCGCCCAGCGGGCTCTCCAGCAAGGCCAGGCGGCCGCCCCAGGCATCAACGATATCGCGCACGATGCCCAACCCCAGCCCATGCCCAGCCACCTGTTCGTCCAGCCGCGAACCACGCTCCAGCACCTGCTGCCGCTGGTCTTGCGCAATACCCGGGCCATCGTCATCAACCCACAGCTGGTAGCCCTCGGCGTTCGGCGCGATACCCACGCGCACTTCGCTGTCTGCCCACTTGCAGGCGTTGTCCAGCAGATTACCCAACAGTTCCAGAACGTCCTCGCGGTCCCAGGGCAACAACAGCCCGGGCGACACATCACTTGCCAGCAGCAGGCCCTCGCCATGAATCATGCCCAAGGTCCCGAGCAACCCCGGCAGTTCGGCATCACAATCGAACTGCGCGCCCGGCAGCGCATCCCCTGCCAGGCGTGCACGGTTCAGCTCGCGCGCCAGGCGCTCCTGAATCTGCTGCAACTGCTCGCGCATTTGCGCGCGCACCTCCGGCAGACCCTGCAAGCGTTCACTGGAGGCCAGGCTCAGCAGCACCGCCAGCGGCGTCTTCAGCGCATGGCCGAGGTTACCGAGGGCATTGCGTGAACGGCGCAGGCTGTCTTCGGTATGGCTAAGCAAATGGTTGATCTGCCCCACCAGCGGTACCAACTCGCTGGGCACCTCGGCATCCAGCTGCGAGCGCTGCCCCTGCTGCAGCTGGGCGATCTGCTGGCGCGCCCGCTCCAGCGGCCGCAGCGATCGGGTAACCGTGATGCGCTGCAGCACCAGAATCAGGATCAGCGCCACCAGGCCCATGCCCAGGCCGATCTGCTGCAAGCGCCGAAAACCTTCGCGCACCGGCGAATAGTCCTGAGCCACACTGATCGAAATGTCCTGGCCCAGGCGCCGGTAGTCGGCACGCAGGGCCAGCAGTTGCTGGCCTTCCGGGCCGAGTTCATGGCTATCGGAAAGCCCGGGCGCTGCGGGCTTGGGCATGTCCAGGTCCCACAGCGAACGAGACCTCCAGGTACCCTGGTCGAAATCGATGCGGAAGTAGTAACCGGAAAACGGCCGCTGATAGGCAGCCGAGATGCGCCGCTCATCCAGCTGCAGGCCGGAAGGCCCGCGCACCAATGCCACCAGAAGGTTCTCGCTTTCGTTGCGCAGGCCGTTTTCCAGATAACGTTGCAGGCCGGCCTCGAACAGCCACAAGGTCAGTTGCGCCAGCACCACGCCGACCACCACCAATACCGCCACCAGGCCCAGGCTCAGGCGCGCCTGGATCGACTTCACTCGCCGCTCCCGGCATAGATGTAGCCTTGCCCGCGACGGGTTTCGATCACACTGCGGCCCAGCTTGCGGCGCAAATGGTTGACGTGGACCTCCAGCACGTTCGAGTCGCGCTCGGTTTCACCGTCGTAGAGGTGCTCGGCCAGGTGGCTTTTGGACAGGATCTGCTGCGGGTGCAGCATGAAGTAGCGCAGCAGGCGGAACTCGGCGGCAGTCAGTTGCACGTCCACACCCTCGCGGCTCACGCACTGACGGCTTTCGTCAAGGTGCAGACCGGCCGCTTCCAGCTTCGGCTGATTGGCCAGGCCACGGGCACGGCGCAGCAACGCCTGGATGCGCAGTTGCAGCTCTTCGGGGTGGAAGGGCTTGCTCAGGTAATCGTCAGCCCCGGCCTTCAGCCCTTCGATGCGCTCGGCCCAGGAGCCGCGGGCGGTGAGGATCAATACCGGTGTGGCCAGGCCAGCGGCGCGCCACTGGGCCAGCACGTCCAGGCCAGGCAAGCCAGGCAGGCCGAGGTCCAGGATGATCAGGTCGTAAGGTTCGCTTTGCCCCTGGTAAACCGCGTCACGGCCATCAGCCAGCCAGTCCACGGCATAGCCCTGGCGCTGCAGGCCGGCGGTCAGTTCATCGGCCAACGGTACGTTGTCCTCGACAAGCAACAGGCGCATTCAGTCATCTTCCTCGTCTTTGAGCAGGGCGCCGGTGCTGGCATCGAGCTTGATCTCGCGCACCACACCTTCAGTCGTCAGCAACTCGACTTCATATTCGTAGCGATCATCGTCTTCTTCCAGCTCGGCTTCCAGCAGACGCGCCCCGGGGTGACGCCCCAGGGCGGTCTCGAGCAGTTGTTCGAGCGGCAGGATGATGCCCTTCTGACGGAGCTTCAGGGCTTCATCCTGGTCCAGGTCGCGGGCAACAGCCAAGGAGCAGACGGCAAGCAGCGAGAGCGCCAGGTAACGTGCCGTCCGGGATACATGGATCATCAGTTGTCTCGTGCGTCCTTGAGTACCTCACCGGTCTTGGCATCCATGTCGACGTCCCATTCGACGTTCTGCGTATCACGCAGTTCGACCTTGTAGATGTAGCGGCCGTACTCGTCTTCAAGCTCCGAGTCAGTGACGGTGGCGCCTGGGTGCTTGGCCACGGCAGCGGCCTTGAGTTCGTCCAGCGACTTGATGGTCTTGGCGTTGACCAGTTTGACCACTTCGTCAGGCTGAACGTCCTTGGCGAAGGCGGCATTGGCGCCCAGGGCGAGGGCAGCGGCGGTGATCAGGGCAGTCATGGTTTTCATCGTTCTTCTCTCCTGAGAACTGTGCAAGTTGTCTACGGGGTTAAGATTAACCAGCGGTCCTTAATTCAACCTGAAAACAGCTGGCGGCATGATAGCGCAGTTACGCCGCCAACCCGACTCGGCCCCGTGCAAGGGGCGGCCTTGTGCTGCGAAAGGGCCAATACAGGCACCTACAGGTGTGTTATCTGTAACGGCTGCTTTTCGCCCAAGAGACCCACCATGAGCGCCATCCACATCAAATACCCCGCCCTCACCTTCAAGGCCGGCCAGCGTGCCTTGCGACACATCCGCGAGCGCGGCCTGCAGGCGGCCGATGTCGGGGTATTGCCGGGCGCGGCGGGTGGGCCGAAGCCGCTGGGCATCCAGGGCCTTGACCTGGCGCTGTTCGGCGAGTGGCTACCCTCGGCACCCCGTCAGCGTGCCCTGATCGGTGCTTCGATCGGTGCCTGGCGCTTTGCCAGCGCCTGCCTCGACGACCCGGTCGCCGGCATCCGTCGCCTGGGCGAGCTATACACCGAGCAGGATTTCGCCAAGGGCGTCACCCCGGCCGAAATCAGCCGCAGCTGCCAACGCATGCTCGATGACCTGCTGGAAGGCCGCGACGGCCAGCTGCTGGCCAACCCACACTACCGCCTGAACATTCTGGTGGTGAAAAGCCATGGCCAGCTCGCGCACGACCATCGCGGCCGCCTGGGCCTGGGGCTGGGCTCGGTGGTTGCCAGTAACCTCCTGGGCCGTTCGCGCCTGGCCCGCCACTTCGAGCGCATCATTCTGCACGATGGGCGCGCCGCGCCTCCGCTCGACACGCTGACCGACTTCCCCTCACGCTACCTGCCGCTGGACTTGACCAACCTGCGCCACGCCCTGCTCGCTTCCGGGTCGATACCGATGGTCATGCAGGGCGTGAAAGACATCCCCGGTGCCGGCGCCGGAACCTACCGCGACGGCGGCCTGCTCGACTATCACCTCGACCTGCCCTACCGCGGCGACGACCTGGTGCTGTACCCGCACTTCACCGACAAGGTCGTACCCGGCTGGTTCGACAAGGCCCTGCCCTGGCGCAAGGGCGATGCCACCCGCCTGCAAAACGTGCTGCTGATGACGCCTTCGCCGCAATACCTGGCCGCCCTGCCCTACGGCAAACTGCCCGACCGCAACGACTTCAAGCGCTTCATGGGCGATGCGCCAGGGCGCAAGCGCTATTGGTACAAGGCCATTGCCGAAAGCCAGCGCCTGGGTGATGAACTGCTGGAACTGACCGCCACCGGGCGGCTGCATGAACGCCTGCAAGACTTGTAGCGCCATGTCACAAGCCTATCGTTGATTGGAAAGCTTGCAGCACGGCAGACCGCGCAGATGTAAAAAGCCCAGCACGGGGCTGGGCTTGGGATTACTAGGCGGAGTGAACGCTCAAATTTTGCATTTGGCCATACTGAATTCCCCAGACTTTGCTGAGCGAATCACATCCTTCTGCTCGTCGATGGCAGCCGTTGCAGCCATTCGATACACAGATCGCCTCTCCTCCACGGACCCGTGGCGGAAAAACTCAGACATAGTCGATGCCTCGTGGGGCTTAGTCGACACGCCTGCTACCTTTTCGCCTTTCATTGGGACTCTCCGTTCAAAACACGCTCAAGCTCATGGTGATCATAGGGCTGGTTGACAAATGCGTCAATTTCGTCAGCTGAAAGGTCGATACCAATGTCACTGTTGCTGCCATCGTTATCCTTGATGATCACATCTACCTGCAGCCTGGCATCAAATTCACGTTTCAGTGCACATACCGACACCTTGGCCGCGTAAAACTGTCTTACAAATTCCGAGCACGGGATGTTCCTCCCGTCCTTCTTCTCTCTCGCTAGAACAAACTCCCAAGCCAGCTCAGGTCGCTGGTACACGTAGATAACCTGGGCCGACCTGTTCACTTTTTCAAGCGCGCGAGCGATGTTTCTTCTTCCGACATCAAGGTTGGCGAGGGTGCCATCCAAGAGAAAAGACTGCCGCTGCTTGTACACCAGATCCAGGGTTCTCTCCACAAACGTGGTTACCCCACGCTGGAAAAGGCTGGAATTTTTCCCGTTGTAGTCGGGAAAATACTCCCTGAAATCGTCAGGATCGATACGTAGCGCACTAGATCCTGTGGACTGCATGTGACCTATAAAAGCTCTTGAAACCTCGGTTTTCCCAGCGCCAGGAGATCCTGCCATAAAAACTGACACCGGGTATTCATCCGCCGGATAGGTTTCAATGCAAGTGAGTTCACGAGCGATGCGTGTACGATTCTCTTTTGCGAACTGCAGAGCGCGGCTAGAAATTTCCTGCTCTTCTTGGGTCATCTCTCAGTCCTTTTGACGATCAGGGAAATGTACCACTGCAGCATTATTCTCCGCACCCAGGAGAGGCGGGACGAGCAGACGAATCGAATCTGTACCCGCAGCTATCACCGCCAACGTCTCGTTCTTCATGGCACGCAAGTCCAGCCTGCAGCTGTACCTGGCCGGCAGTGAACCGCTCAAGGCCTGACCGCCCATATAAGAGAAGCCCATGCGACATGCAGAACACCTCGACCGCTTCCTGCGCCTCGACATGTTGCTGCACTTGACGAGGGTAGACCGGGACACCGCCTATCGCGGAATCCGTGAGGGCACGTTTACAAAACAGGTTAAGATACGCGCAATTCGGTTGCCTGGCGCCAGCGACGACCAATCAGTACATTGAGCAGTCCACTGAAACACCAGTTTCTGCCCAAGCCCTTATCCCACCAGCTTATACAGGTCCACCAGTGGAAATTTTCAAGGAATTCACATTCGAATCGGCCCACCGCCTGCCCCACGTCCCTGAAGGGCACAAATGCGGCCGTTTGCATGGCCACTCGTTCAAGGTCGGCCTGCACCTGACCGGCCCGCTCGACCCGCACACGGGCTGGATCCGCGACTTCGCCGAGGTCAAGGCGATCTTCAAGCCGATCTATGATCAGCTGGACCATAACTACCTGAACGACATCCCCGGCCTGGAGAACCCCACCAGCGAAGTGATCGCCAAGTGGATCTGGGACCAGGTCAAGCCGCTGATGCCGGAGCTGTCCAAGGTTCGCATCCACGAAACCTGCACCAGCGGTTGCGAATACACCGGCGACTGATTCGCCCGGCTCACTGGCCCTGCGCGCTGCCCATGGCATCGCGCAGGAAGCTGGGGGCGATGTAGCGCTGGTAGTGCGCCTCTGAAAGCAGGAAGAACTCGCGATCGATCGCATCGCGCAATTGGGGCAGTTCCCAGTCACGGAACTCCGGCAGCAACACCATGCCATAGGCCTCCAGGTCACGGATCATCCGCGCCCCGCGGGCAATCAGCTGGTAAGCCCAGCAATACACCGACTGCTGCTCGACAAAGCGGATGGAGCGCTGCTCCAGTTGCTGGCGCAGCAGGCCTTTGTCGAACACCTCAAGCTTGGCCATCATCACCTGCACCAGCAGCTGCTCAAGGCGCAACCACACGGCGCGCTTCTGCGTGTCGTCGTAGCCGTTCCAGTTGATCACTTCGTGGTGAAAACGCTTGCAGCCACGGCACACCGTGTCTCCATACACCGTGGAGCACAGGCCGACGCAAGGGGTTTTGATGGACTTGTTGGACATGAAAAACAACAGCTTGGCGATGGAACACAGGCCCATGTTAGCCCTTTGTCTAACCAGGGTCACTCGTTAAAGTCACGAACACCGCCTTACCTTCAGGCTTTTTTTACCGTAGAATCACCCGGCCTTTTCAAAGGCAACAATGTCCGTTGGAAGCTGTTTTCAAAGCGTCACGAGCACAGTTGATCCGGTAGAACGGCGTTGGCCCGGGCCATGCATCCCTCGCATGCCCGCGCCAGCCCTCATCAGTCCCCGTTCTGCAGGCGTAAAACTTTGAAAGCAGCTTCTGTAAGGATTCCTTGCGACCCTGGTTGGGCGGCCCACAAAGCCGCGGCAGCGCATGGGTGCATTGAATGCTGGATAAGCGTCCCGGACCCCCTTTAGGGACCACTGATGAGGGAAATAACTGTGCTTGAAGCCTACCGCAAACACATCGAAGAGCGCGCCGCCCTGGGTATCGTTCCCCAGCCGCTGAACGCCGAACAAACTGCAGGCCTGGTCGAGCTGCTGAAAAACCCGCCGGCCGGCGAAGAAGCCTTCCTCGTAGACCTGATCACCAACCGCGTACCGCCAGGGGTCGACGAAGCTGCCTACGTCAAGGCCGCTTTCCTCTCCGCCGTTGCCAAGGGCGAAACCAAGTCGCCACTGATCGACCGCAAGCACGCCACCGAACTGCTGGGCACCATGCAGGGCGGCTACAACATCGAAACGCTGGTCGCACTGCTGGATGACGCCGAACTGGGCGCCGTCGCGGCCGAACAGCTCAAGCACACCCTGCTGATGTTCGATGCCTTCCACGACGTGGCCGAAAAAGCCAAGGCCGGCAACACGCACGCCAAGGCCGTCCTGGAATCCTGGGCTGCCGGCGAGTGGTTCACCTCGCGCCCGGCCATCGCCGAGAAGTACACCCTGACCGTGTTCAAGGTGCCTGGCGAAACCAACACCGACGACCTGTCGCCTGCCCCGGACGCCTGGTCGCGCCCTGACATTCCGCTGCACGCCCTGGCCATGCTGAAAATGGCCCGCGACGGCATCGAGCCGCAGCAGCCTGGTTCGGTCGGCCCGCTGGCCCAGATCGAAGCCGTCAAGGCCAAGGGCTTCCCGGTTGCCTATGTCGGCGACGTGGTCGGTACCGGTTCCTCGCGTAAATCCGCTACCAACTCGGTACTGTGGTTCTTCGGCGACGACATCCCTTACGTGCCGAACAAGCGCGCCGGTGGCTTCTGCTTCGGCACCAAGATCGCCCCGATCTTCTACAACACCATGGAAGACGCCGGCGCCCTACCGATCGAATTCGACTGCACCAACCTGGGCATGGGCGACGTCATCGACGTTTACCCATACAAAGGTGAAGTACGCCGTCACGACAGCGACGAGCTGGTCACCAACTTCGAGCTGAAAACCGAAGTGCTGCTGGATGAAGTCCGCGCTGGCGGCCGTATCCCGCTGATCGTCGGCCGTGGCCTGACCGAAAAAGCCCGCGCCGAGCTGGGCCTGGGTGCTTCCGACCTGTTCAAGAAACCAGAGCAGCCTGCCGATTCCGGCAAGGGCTTCACCCTGGCGCAGAAAATGGTCGGCCGTGCCTGTGGCCTGCCAGAAGGCCAGGGCGTGCGCCCAGGCGCCTACTGCGAGCCCAAAATGACCACCGTCGGCTCCCAGGACACCACGGGCCCGATGACGCGCGACGAGCTGAAAGACCTGGCATGCCTGGGCTTCTCTGCTGACCTGGTCATGCAGTCGTTCTGCCACACCGCGGCCTATCCGAAGCCGATCGACGTCACCACCCACCACACCCTGCCAGACTTCATCCGCACCCGTGGCGGCGTGTCGCTGCGCCCGGGCGACGGCATCATCCACAGCTGGCTGAACCGCATGCTGATGCCTGACACCGTAGGTACCGGTGGCGACTCGCACACCCGCTTCCCGATCGGCATCTCGTTCCCGGCCGGTTCCGGCCTGGTGGCCTTCGCTGCCGCCACCGGCGTCATGCCACTGGACATGCCAGAATCGATCCTGGTGCGCTTCAAGGGCAAACTGCAGCCAGGCATCACCCTGCGTGACCTGGTTCATGCCATCCCTTACTACGCCATCCAGAAGGGCCTGCTGACCGTCGAGAAGAAAGGCAAGAAAAACGCCTTCTCCGGCCGCATCCTGGAAATCGAAGGCCTGGACGAACTGACCGTCGAGCAAGCCTTCGAGCTGTCCGACGCCTCGGCCGAGCGTTCCGCTGCCGGTTGCACCATCAAGCTGCCGGAAAAGGCCATCGCCGAGTACCTGCAGTCCAACATCACCCTGCTGCGCTGGATGATCGGCGAAGGCTACGGCGATGCCCGCACCCTGGAGCGCCGTGCCCAGGCCATGGAAGCCTGGCTGGCCAAGCCTGAGCTGCTGTCGGCCGACGCCGATGCCGAATACGCCGACATCATCGAAATCGACCTGGCCGACGTCAAAGAGCCTGTGCTCTGCGCGCCGAACGACCCGGACGATGCCCGCCTGCTGTCCTCGGTACAAGGCGAGAAGATCGACGAAGTGTTCATCGGTTCGTGCATGACCAACATCGGTCACTTCCGCGCTGCCGGCAAGCTGCTGGAGAAGGTCAAGGGTGGCATTCCGACCCGTCTGTGGCTGGCTCCGCCAACCAAGATGGACGCTCACCAGCTGACCGAAGAAGGCTACTACGGCATCTACGGCAAGGCCGGTGCACGCATGGAAATGCCAGGCTGCTCGCTGTGCATGGGCAACCAGGCACGTGTGCAGACCGGTTCGACCGTGGTCTCCACCTCGACCCGTAACTTCCCGAACCGTCTGGGCGACGCGACCAACGTGTACCTGGCATCGGCCGAGCTGGCCGCTGTCGCTTCGATCATCGGCAAACTGCCGACCGTCGAAGAGTACATGCAGTACGCGAAAGACATCGACAGCATGGCTGCCGACGTTTACCGCTACCTGAGCTTCGACCAGATTGCCGAGTTCCGCGAAGCGGCAGCCAACGCCAAGATCCCGGTGGTTCAGGCGTAAGCTGAGTTGTAAGGTGTAACAGAAAGCCCCGGCAGCGATGCCGGGGCTTTTTTGTTCGCCCTGTCCCGCCTTCCTGCAGCAGCCTTGGCAGGCCTCACGCTGCTCAGATCACGAACAGATCCACAAACCTGTGCACCGCCATCTGTTCCAGCGTTTGCTGGTCCTTGCACAGTTCGACAATCTGCTGACACCGCTGCCGGGCAAAACGTGTCGCCAGGTTAGCCCTGAACTTGCTCTCCAGCAGTGGTATGCCCTCCCCGCGCCGGCGCCGATGCCCTATCGGGTATTCCACCACCACCTGCTCGGTACTGCTGCCATCCTTGAAGAACACCTGCAGCGCATTGGCGATCGAACGCTTGTCTGGCTCCAGGTACTCACGGCTGAACCGCGGGTCTTCCACCACTTCCATCTTCTCGCGCAAGCGGTCGATGCTCGGGTGGTTGGCATGAAAGGCGTCTTCATATTGCTCAGCTACCAGATGCCCGAAAATCAGCGGCACCGCCACCATGTACTGCAGGCAGTGGTCGCGGTCAGCGGCATTGGCCAGCGGCCCGCTCTTGGAAATGATACGGATTGCCGACTCCTGGGTGGTGATGACGATACGGTCGACTTCGTGCAAGCGGTTACGCACCTTGGGGTGCAGGGTCACCGCCGCCTCGCAGGCCGTCTGGGCGTGGAACTCGGCAGGGAAACTGACCTTGAACAGTACGTTTTCCATCACGTAGCTGCCCAGCGGTTGCGGCAGGCGCAGCTCGTACTGGCCGGCAGGCTTGAGCGCCAGGTCCTTGTTGGTATGGCTGAACGACACATCGTAGAAGCCCCACTGCGGCGCCGTGAGCACACTTGGGACGCCCATCTCGCCGCGCAGGGCGATGTCTGCCAGGCGCACGCCGCGGCTGGAGGCATCGCCTGCAGCCCAGGACTTGCGCGACCCGGCGTTGGGGGCATGGCGGTAGGTGCGCAACGCCTGGCCGTCGACAAAGGCATGGGACAGCGCGCTCAGCATCTGCTCGCGGTTGGCGCCCATCAGCCTCGCGCACACGGCCGTGGAGGCCACCTTGACCAGTATCACATGGTCAAGGCCCACACGGTTGAAGGCGTTTTCCAGCGCGAGCACGCCCTGGATTTCGTGGGCCATGATCATGGCCTGGAGCACATCACGCATCAGCAGCGGCTGCTCGCCTGCGGCCACATGCTTCTGCGACAGGTGATCGGCGACCGCCAGGATGCCACCGAGGTTGTCCGAGGGGTGGGCCCACTCAGCGGCCAGCCAGGTGTCGTTGTAGTCCAGCCAGCGCACCGTACAGCCAATGTCCCATGCGGCCTTGACCGGGTCTAGGCGGTAAGCAGTGCCGGGAACGCGCGCGCCATTGGGCACCACGGTGCCTTCCACCTGGGGGCCAAGAAGCTTGGTGCACTCCGGGAAGCGCAAGGCCAGCAGGCCACAACCGAGGGTGTCCATCAGGCAATTGCGCGCAGTGTCCAGGGCCTCGAGGGATTCGACCCGGTAGCCGAGGGCGTAATCGGCCAAGGTTTGCAGCACCCGGTCGTAGTCCGGGCGGTCGTTGAGGTCTACGTTGGCGCTCATATCCAGCTCCCTTCAGAATTGCCGGGGCTGCTGTGCAGCCCTTCGCGGGCTTGCCCGCTCCCACAGATTGACCACAGCATTCAGAACCAGTGGTTACCCTGTGGGAGCGGGCAAGCCCGCGAAGGGCCGCACAGCGGCCCCAACGAACTAAAGCCGAGCGCCAGTGGTGCGTTAGAAGCTATCGCCAGGCACGCGAACCCAGCCCTCCATCAGCACGCGAGCACTACGGCTCATGATTGCCTTGGTTACCGTCCACTCACCCTCCACCTGGCGCGCCTGGGCCCCAACCCGCAAGGTGCCCGAGGGGTGGCCGAACCGTACGGCACTGCGCTCACCCCCACCAGCAGCAAGGTTGACCAGCGTACCCGGAATGGCCGCTGCGGTGCCGATTGCCACCGCCGCCGTTCCCATCATGGCATGGTGCAGCTTACCCATCGACAACGCCCGCACCAGCAGATCGATGTCGCCCGCCTGCACCGTCTTGCCACTGGACGCAGTGTAGGTGCTCGGCGGCGCGACGAAAGCGACTTTCGGCGTGTGCTGACGCCCGGCAGCCTGGTCGACGTTTTCGATCAGGCCCATGCGCACTGCTCCATAGGCACGAATGGTCTCGAAACGCAGCAGCGCCTGGGGGTCACCGTTGATGGCATCCTGCAGTTCCGTACCGCTATAACCAATGTCGGCGGCATTGAGGAAAATGGTCGGGATGCCGGCATTGATCAACGTCGCCTTCAGGGTGCCCACACCGGGCACCTCCAAGTCATCGACCAGCTTGCCGGTGGGGAACATAGCCCCCCCGGCACCGTCTTCGTCGGCGGCGGGGTCAAGGAACTCCAGTTGCACCTCGGCGGCCGGGAACGTGACCCCGTCCAGCTCGAAGTCGCCGGTTTCCTGCACTTCACCTTCAGTGATCGGGACGCGGGCGATGATGGTCTTGCCGATATTTGCCTGCCAGATACGCACGGTGGCGATACCGTTGCGCGGAATACGCGCCGGGTCGACCAGCCCACTGCTGATGGCAAACGAACCGACCGCAGCGGACAGGTTGCCGCAGTTGCCACTCCAGTCGACGAAGGCCTTGTCGATGCTGACCTGGCCAAACAGGTAGTCGACATCGTGTTCGGGCTTGATGCTTTGCGACAGGATGACGGTCTTGCTGGTACTGGACGTGGCGCCGCCCATGCCGTCGATCTGCTTGCCGTAAGGGTCGGGGCTGCCGATTACCCGCAGCAGCAGTGCGTCGCGAGCGGGGCCTGGAATTTGCGCCTGCTCGGGCAGGTCTTGCAGGCGGAAGAACACGCCTTTGCTGGTGCCGCCGCGGATGTACGTGGCGGGGATTTTGATCTGGGGTACATGTGCCATTTTCTTGGGCATCCTGATAGTCCGGTGAAATACCCTGGGGCTGCCTTGCAGCCCTTTCGCGACACAAGGCCGCTCCCACAGGTACTGCGCCGCCCTTTGTGGGAGCGGCCTTGTGTCGCGAAAGGGCCGCAAAGCGGCCCCCGATTCATGCTCAGGCGGTCGCTTCGAGGAAGTCCTGGGCAAAGCGCTGCAGCACCCCGCCCGCTTCGTAGATCGACACTTCCTCGGCGGTGTCCAGGCGGCAGGTCACCGGTACCTCCAGGCGCTCGCCATTGGCACGGGTAACCACCAGGGTCAGGGTCGCCCGTGGCGTACGCGCACCCAGCACGTCATAGGTTTCGCTGCCATCCAGGCCCAGGGTGTTGCGGTCGGTGCCCGGCTTGAACTCCAGCGGCAGCACGCCCATGCCTACCAGGTTGGTGCGGTGAATACGCTCGAAGCCTTCGGCCACGATCGCCTCGACACCCGCCAGGCGCACGCCCTTGGCCGCCCAGTCGCGCGACGAACCCTGGCCGTAGTCGGCACCCGCAACGATGATCAGCGGCTGCTTGCGCTGCATGTAGGTCTCGATCGCCTCCCACATGCGGGTAACCTTGCCTTCCGGCTCGATACGCGCCAGCGAGCCCTGCTTCACGCTGCCATCGTCGTTGCGCACCATTTCGTTGAACAGTTTGGGGTTGGCGAAGGTGGCGCGCTGGGCGGTCAGGTGGTCGCCACGGTGAGTGGCGTAGGAGTTGAAGTCTTCTTCCGGCAGGCCCATTTTCGCCAGGTATTCACCGGCGGCGCTGTCGAGCATGATCGCGTTGGACGGCGACAGGTGGTCGGTGGTGATGTTGTCCGGCAGCACCGCCAGCGGGCGCATGCCGCGCAGGGTGCGCTCGCCGGCCAGGGCACCTTCCCAGTAGGGAGGGCGGCGGATGTAGGTGCTCATCGGGCGCCAATCATACAGCGGCGCAACTTTCGGCCCGCAGTCTTCCTCAATGGCGAACATCGGGATGTAGACCTTGCGGAACTGCTCCGGCTTGACCGCGGCACGCACCACCGCATCGATTTCTTCGTCGCTGGGCCAGATGTCCTTGAGGCGGATTTCCTTGCCGTCGACCACCCCCAGTACATCCTTCTCGATGTCGAAGCGGATGGTACCGGCTATGGCGTAGGCGACCACCAGCGGTGGCGAAGCCAGGAAGGCCTGCTTGGCGTACGGGTGGATACGCCCGTCGAAGTTGCGGTTACCCGACAACACGGCAGTGGCGTACAGGTCGCGGTCGATGATTTCTTGCTGGATCACCGGGTCCAGGGCGCCGGACATACCGTTGCAGGTGGTGCAGGCGAAGGCGACGATGCCAAAGCCAAGCTGCTCCAGCTCCTTCTCCAGCCCTGCCTCCTCCAGGTACAGCTGCACCGCCTTGGAGCCGGGTGCCAACGACGACTTGACCCACGGTTTGCGGGTCAGGCCCAGCTTGTTGGCATTGCGCGCAATCAGGCCTGCGGCAATCACGTTGCGCGGGTTGCTGGTGTTGGTGCAACTGGTGATGGCAGCGATGATCACCGCGCCGTCCGGCATCTGCCCCGGCACTTCTTCCCAGCTGCCGGCGATGCCTTTGGCCGCCAGGTCGCTGGTGGCGACGCGGGCATGCGGGTTGGACGGGCCGGCCATGTTGCGTACCACGCTCGACAGGTCGAAGCTCAGGGTGCGCTCGTAGACGGCGCCGCCCAGGCTGTCAGCCCACAGGCCGGTGGCCTTGGCGTAGGTTTCCACCAGTTTGACCTGCTGCTCTTCACGGCCGGTCAGGCGCAGGTAGTCGATGGTCTGCTGGTCGATGGCGAACATCGCCGCCGTGGCGCCGTATTCCGGGGCCATGTTGGAAATGGTGGCGCGGTCGCCCAAGGTCAGGGCGCGAGCACCCTCGCCATGGAACTCCAGGTAAGCGCCGACCACTTTCTGCTTGCGCAGGAATTCGGTCAAGGCCAGTACCAGGTCGGTGGCGGTGATGTTCGGGGCCAGTTTGCCAGTCAGCTCGACGCCGACGATTTCCGGCAGGCGCATCCAGGAGGCGCGGCCGAGCATCACGTTTTCGGCTTCCAGGCCGCCTACGCCGATGGCGATCACACCCAGTGCATCGACATGCGGCGTGTGGCTGTCGGTGCCGACGCAGGTGTCCGGGTAGGCGACACCGCGGTCGCTGTGGACCACCGGCGACATCTTCTCCAGGTTGATCTGGTGCATGATGCCGTTGCCCGGCTGGATCACGTCGACGTTCTTGAACGCCTTCTTGGTCCAGTTGATGAAGTGGAAGCGGTCTTCGTTGCGGCGGTCTTCGATGGCGCGGTTCTTTTCGAAGGCCTGCGGGTCGAAACCACCGCACTCGACGGCCAGCGAGTGGTCGACGATCAGTTGCACCGGCACCACCGGGTTGACCTGGGCCGGGTCGCCGCCTTTGTCGGCAATGGCGTCACGCAGGCCGGCAAGGTCGACCAGCGCAGTCTGGCCAAGGATGTCATGGCACACCACGCGGGCCGGGAACCACGGGAAGTCGAGGTCGCGCTTGCGCTCGATCAGTTGGCTCAGCGAGGCATCGAGCGTAGCAGGGTCGCAGCGGCGCACCAGGTTCTCGGCGAGCACGCGGGACGTGTATGGCAAGCCGTCGTAGGCGCCGGGCTTGATCGCCTCGACCGCCGCGCGGGCATCGAAGTAGTCCAGGTCGGTGCCTGGCAGGTGCTTGCGGTATGCAGTGTTCATCATGGAATCAGGCTCGGTCACAGGATTCGGAAGGTTCACCGTACCTGTGGAAGCGGGCGTGCCCGCGAATGCGTCAGCAGGTGCACAGTGGTTGCAAGGCCGGCGCATTCGGGGGCACGCCCGCTCCCACAAGGGGAACGGGTTGCCTCTCTATAGCTATTCAGCGCTGCTCGATCGGCACGAACTGGCGCTGTTCGACGCCGACATACTCGGCGCTCGGGCGGATGATGCGGTTGTTGGCGCGCTGCTCGAAGACGTGCGCCGCCCAGCCGGTCAGCCGCGAGCAGACGAAGATCGGGGTGAACAGCTTGGTCGGAATGCCCATGAAGTGATACGCCGAGGCATGGTAGAAGTCGGCGTTGGGGAACAGGCGCTTCTGCTCCCACATGGTCTTGTCGATGGCTTCGGACACCGGGTACAGCACCTTGTCACCCACTTCGTCAGCCAGCTGCTTCGACCAGCCCTTGATCACCTCGTTGCGCGGGTCGGACTCTTTGTAGATGGCATGGCCAAAGCCCATGATCTTGTCTTTGCGCTCGAGCATGCGCAGCAGCTCGGCGGTGGCTTCCTGCGGGCTCTGGAAGCGTTCGATCAGTTCCATCGCAGCCTCGTTGGCACCGCCGTGCAGCGGGCCACGCAGCGAGCCGATGGCTGCGGTAACGCAGGAGTACAGGTCAGACAGGGTCGAGGCGCAAACGCGGGCAGTGAAGGTCGAGGCGTTGAATTCGTGTTCAGCGTAGAGAATCAGCGACACGTTCATGACCTTGACGTGCAGCTCGCTCGGCTTCTTGCCGTGCAGCAGGTGCAGGAAGTGGCCACCCAAGGTGTCTTCATCAGTGGTGCAGTCGATGCGTACGCCATGATGGGTGAAGCGGTACCAGTAGCACATCACGGCCGGGAACAGCGCCAGCAGACGGTCGGTCTTGTCGCGCTGGGCTTCGAAGGTCAGTTCTGGTTCGAGGGTGCCCAGTACCGAGCAACCGGTGCGCATGACGTCCATCGGGTGGGCATCGCGCGGGATGCGCTCAAGCACTTCCTTCAAGGCTTGCGGCAGGTCACGCAGGCCCTTGAGCTTGCGCTTGTAGTCGGCCAGTTCGGCCTGGGTTGGCAGCTCGCCGTACAGCAGCAGGTAGGCGACTTCTTCGAACTCGGTACCGGCCGCCAGGTCACGCACATCATAACCACGGTAGGTCAGCCCGGCACCGGCCTGGCCCACGGTCGACAGTGCAGTCTGGCCGGCCACCTGGCCACGCAGGCCTGCGCCACTGAGTACTTTTGCTTCGGCCATGGTGTTTCTCCTTTCTTGAATTTGTTATGGATGCTTTCTGGCTAATTCGGGCGCTAGCGCTTAGCCCTTCTTCTGGGCAAACAGTGCATCGAGGCTCTGCTCGAAGGCGTGATAACCAATGGCATCGTAAAGCTCCATGCGAGTCTGCATGGTGTCGATCACGTTCTTTTGCGTGCCGTCACGACGCAGTGCGGCATACACGTTCTCGGCCGCCTTGTTCATGGCGCGGAACGCCGACAGCGGGTACAGCACCAACGACACGTCGACCGAGGCCAGCTCTTCGGTTGTGTACAGCGGCGTGGCACCGAACTCGGTGATGTTGGCCAGGATCGGTGCCTTCACCCGATCAGCGAAAGTCTTGTACATCTGCAGTTCGGTGATGGCTTCCGGGAAGATCATGTCGGCGCCCGCTTCGACACACGCCTCGGCACGGTCCAGGGCGGCGTTCAGGCCTTCGACGGCCAGCGCATCGGTACGCGCCATGATCACGAAGCTGTCATCGCTGCGGGCGTCGACGGCAGCTTTGATACGGTCGACCATTTCCTGCTGGCTGACAATTTCCTTGTTGGGGCGGTGGCCACAACGCTTGGCGCCAACCTGGTCCTCGATATGAATGGCGGCAGCGCCGAACTTGCTCATCGAGCGCACGGTACGGGCAACGTTGAAGGCCGAAGCGCCGAAGCCGGTGTCGACATCCACCAGCAGCGGCAGGTCGCACACGTCGGTGATACGACGCACGTCGGTGAGCACGTCGTCCAGGCCAGTGATGCCCAGGTCTGGCAGGCCCAGGGAGCCAGCGGCCACGCCGCCACCTGACAGGTAGATGGCCTTGAAGCCGGCACGCTTGGCCAGCAGGGCATGGTTGGCGTTGATGGCGCCAACTACCTGCAGCGGGTGTTCAGCGGCAACGGCGTCACGGAAACGCTGACCGGGGGTGCTCTTGACTGTCATTTCTCACCTCGTGTGCTGTTGTTGTGGGCGTCCAGGTAGTGACGCTCGATATTGCGCTTGGACGCGCCGATGTGGCGGCGCATCAGGAGTTCGGCCAGTTCGCCGTCACGGTCGGCGATGGCATCAAGAATGCGATGGTGCTCGGCAAAGGCCTGGCGTGGCCGGTTGGGGGTGGCAGAGAACTGGATACGGTACATGCGCACCAGTTGGTACAGCTCGCCGCAGAGCATCTTGACCAGGGTCTGGTTGCCGCTACCCTGAATAATCCGGTAATGGAAGTCGTAGTCACCTTCCTGCTGGTAGTACCCCAGGCCGGCCTGGAACGCGGCATCGCGCTCATGGGTGTCGAGCACCCGGCGCAGTTCGTCGATGTCGGCCTGGCTCATGCGTTCGGCGGCCAGGCGGCAGGCCATGCCTTCCAGCGACTCGCGAATTTCGTACAGCTCGATCAGTTCGGCGTGGTTGAGCGATACCACCCGCGCGCCCACATGCGGCACGCGCACCAGCAGGCGCTGGCCTTCAAGGCGGTGGATAGCTTCGCGTAGCGGCCCGCGGCTGATGCCATAGGTGCGCGCCAACTCCGGCTCGGAAATCTTGCTGCCGGGGGCGATATCACCCTTGACAATGGCCGCCTGGATGCGTCGGAAGACGTTTTCGGAGAGGGTTTCCGTTTCGTCTGTCAGCACCGGGCCGGGGGTGGAAAGGTCCTGCATATTGTCGACACCTTTTAAATCTCTTCGCCAGAAACTAACGAAACGAGCCCTCCAAGTCAAAGACAAAATGAACATTGTCGACAATCGTCTAATCGCGAACTATCACCACTACAACGCTGTCAGATCGCGCACCGCTGGCGTCAAGACGTCGGCGTGATAGAATGCCGCGCCTCCGATGGGGTATGGATAGCCTGTCTGTCATGCATTCGTGCCTGTTGACAGATCAACGAGGAAGCTTGCGCAGTAATTGCCAGTCACCTTGACCTGAACCTTGCCTAGAACCTTGCAATGCACCGCGCCAGGAATATGAGACTTACACCCGTTTTATTGCTGCTATGCCTCACCCTGCTGCCGGCCCTTGGCCAGGCTGCGGGCAAGACCGTGTATGGTCTCAACGAATACGCACATCTGGGCGACCTGGACCTGGAAGTGGCCGCCAAGCTCGACACCGGTGCCAAGACCGCCTCGCTCAGCGCCCGCGACATCAAGCGGTTCAAGCGCAATGGCGAAAGCTGGGTACGCTTCTACCTCGCCATCGATGCGGCCCATTCGCACCCGATCGAACGCCCACTGGCACGCGTCAGCAAGATCAAGCGCCGGGCCGGCGACTATGATGCCGAATCAGGCAAGGCCTACACGGCCCGCCCGGTCATCGAACTCGAAATCTGCATGGGCCAGACCAGGCGCACCATCGAAGTCAACCTCACCGACCGCAGCGCCTTCCAGTTCCCGCTGCTGATCGGTTCCGAGGCGCTCAAGCACTTCGACGCACTGGTTGACCCAAGCCTTAAATATGCGGCCGGCAAACCTGCCTGTGCCACCGACGCTCCCAAAGCAGAGTAATCCCGATGCGCTCTCTCACCCTCCATCTGAAAGTCCTGATCACCGTGCTGGTGCTATTGGGCGTGGCGGTCACGGCTTATCAGATCTTCGTGCTCGGCATCCCGGTGACCGAGGATGAAACCGACGACCTGTGGAACATCGACGCCAAGGTCGAGTTCGTGGCCAGCAGCAAGGACCCGGTCAAGGTGCAGATGTTCGTGCCACCGCTGAACCGCGACTACGTCAGCCTCAACGAGAGCTTCATCTCCAACAACTACGGGGTCAGCATCAACCGCGCCGACGGCAACCGCAAGGTTACCTGGTCGGCACGTCGCGCCAGTGGCAACCAGACCCTCTACTACCGCCTGGTACTGACCAAGCGCTACAGCAACGAGAAGACCAAGATCAAAGGCCCGACCTTCCGTGACAGCCTGGCCGTCGAGGGCCCCGAGAAGATCGCCGCTGAAGCCCTGATGGCCCCTATACGTCAGCACTCGGCCGACGTCGAGACCTTTGTCAGCGAAACCATCAAGCGGGTCAACAACCTCAACGACGACAACGTCAAGCTGCTGCTGGCTGGCGACACTTCGGCGATGAAGAAGGCCCAGGTCATCGACCTGCTGCTGTCGATCGCCCACGTGCCGATGGAAAAGGTGCACACCATCCGCCTGCTGGCCGACACCCCGCAAACCCCGGAGCTGTGGCTGCGCAGCTTCAACGGTGACGACTGGCTGTACTTCAACCCGGACACTGGTGAGCAAGGCCTGCCGAGCGACCGCCTGCTGTGGTGGACCGGTGACGACAACCTGATCACCGTCGATGGCGGCAAGAAGGCCACTGTCACCTTCAGCATGAACAACAGCGAGATGAACGCCATCCGCCTGGCCAAGCTGACCGACGAGAACACCGACGCCGACTTCCTCGAATACTCGCTGTACGGTCTGCCGCTGCAAACCCAGCAAACCTTCATGATCATGGTCATGATCCCGATCGGCGTGTTGGTGATCCTGGTGCTGCGCAACCTGATCGGCATCCAGACCCTGGGCACATTCACCCCGGTGCTGATCGCCCTGGCGTTCCGCGAAACCCAGCTGGGCTTCGGTATTGTGCTGTTCACGGTGATCACGGCCCTGGGCCTGTCGCTGCGCTCGTATCTGGAACACCTCAAGCTGCAGATGCTGCCACGCCTGTCGGTGGTATTGACCTTCGTCGTGGTGCTGATTGCCGCCATCAGCCTGTTCAGCCACAAGCTGGGCCTTGAACGCGGGCTGTCTGTAGCGCTGTTCCCGATGGTGATCCTGACCATGACCATCGAACGCCTGTCGATCACCTGGGAGGAGCGTGGTGGCGGCCATGCCATGAAAGTGGCCATCGGCACCCTGTTCGCCGCCTCCCTGGCACACCTGCTGATGATGGTGCCGGAGCTGGTGTACTTCGTGTTCACCTTCCCGGCGGTGCTGCTGATCCTGGTGGGCTTCATGCTGGCGATGGGCCGCTATCGCGGCTACCGCCTGACCGAACTCGTGCGCTTCAAAGCCTTCCTGAAAAAGGCTGACTCCTGATGTTTGGCCTGATCAAGACGTGGAAAGCCCTGGAGGCCCGGGGCATCATGGGGATCAACCGACGTAACGCAGACTATGTGCTGAAGTACAACAAGCGCAGCCTGTACCCGATCGTCGACGACAAGATCATCACCAAGGAGCGCGCACTGGCGGCCGGCATCCATGTGCCGGAAATGTACGGCATCATCGAGACCGAAAAAGAGATCGATAAGCTCGACCAGATCATCGGCGGTCGCAGCGATTTCGTCATCAAGCCGGCGCAAGGCGCCGGCGGTGACGGCATCCTGGTAATCGCCGACCGCTTCGAGGACCGCTACCGCACAGTGTCGGGCAAGATCATCAGCCACGAGGAAATCGAGCACCAGATTTCCAGCATCCTCACCGGGCTGTACTCCCTCGGCGGGCACCGCGATCGCGCGCTGATTGAGTACCGCGTGACCCCGGACCAGATTTTCAAGAGCATCAGTTACGAAGGTGTACCGGACATCCGCATCATCGTCCTCATGGGCTACCCGGTGATGGCCATGCTGCGCCTGCCGACTCGCCAGTCTGGCGGCAAGGCCAACCTGCACCAGGGCGCCATCGGTGTGGGTGTCGACCTGGCCACCGGCGTGACCCTGCGCGGCACCTGGCTGAACAACATCATCAGCAAGCACCCGGACACCACCAACGCGGTGGACGGCGTGCAACTGCCGAACTGGGACGGCTTCATGAAGCTGGCCGCTGGCTGCTATGAACTGTGCGGCCTGGGCTATATCGGCGTGGACATGGTGCTTGACCAGGACAAGGGCCCGCTGATTCTGGAGCTCAACGCCCGCCCGGGGCTGAACATCCAGATTGCCAACGACTGCGGCCTGACTCAGCGCACCCATGCCATCGAGGCGCACATCGAAGCACTGGCCAAGGAGGGTGTGACCGAAGACGCCGAGCAGCGGGTACGGGTCGCGCAGGGTCTGTTCGGGCATGTGCCTAACCGCTGAAATACAAGGGCTGCCTTGCAGCCCATTCGCAGCACAAGGTTGCTCTTGCAAGCACTGCAGTTGAATCATGCGCTTCGCTCAACCTGCAGGAACTGCCTTGTGCTGCGTATGGGCCAAACACAATGTTGAATGTCGTACCCAGCGCTAGGCGCTTTTCCTGCACAGGTCTACAATCGCCCTCCTCGCTTTTACATCGCCGTCCATACTGATGCCGACCTGCACGCTACACCCCCTGCCCTACCAACCCGACCCTGCCGCCTATTTCGCCCACCTGCGCCAGGCCCCCGGTGCGATCCTGCTCGACAGCGCCCGCCCCGGCGCCGAACGCGGGCGTTTCGACCTGCTCAGCGCCTGGCCGCTGCAACAACTGCAGGCGCAGCCCGATGAAGATGGCCGCGTCTTCCTCCAGCGCCTGCGCGCTGGCCTGGCACAACTGGGCCACGCCGACTTGCCCAACGGTGTAGAACTGCCCTTTGCCGGGGGCCTGATCGGCTACCTGAGCTACGACTTCGGCCGCCGCCTGGAACACCTGCCAAGCCTGGCCGTGGACGACCTCGGCCTGCCAGACGCACAACTGGGCCTGTATGCCTGGGCACTGGTCAGCGATCATCTGCTCGGCACCAGCCAGCTGGTGTTCCACCCGAGCCTGGCAGACGACGAACGCCAACGCCTGATCAGGCTGTTCCAGGACACCACCACCACCACCGGCGACTTCCGGCTGCTCGCACCGATGGTCGGTGACCTGGAGCCCGAGCAGTACAAAACAGCGTTCGACCAGGTACAACGCTACATCCAGGCCGGTGACTGCTACCAGATCAACCTCACCCAACGCTTTCGCGCGCCCTGCCAAGGCGATCCATGGCGAGCCTACCAGGCCCTGCGCCAGGCCTGCCCGACACCCTTCTCCGGCTACCAGCAACTGGCCGACGGCAGTACCCTGCTGAGCTTTTCGCCCGAGCGCTTCATCCGCGTCAGCCAGGGCCAGGTGGAAACCCGGCCGATCAAGGGCACCCGCCCACGCGCCAGCGACCCGGCTGAAGACCAGCGTAATGCCCAAGAGCTGCTGCACAGCCCGAAGGACCGCTCGGAAAACCTGATGATCGTCGACCTGCTGCGCAACGACCTGGGGCGCACGTGTGAGATCGGCTCAGTGAAGGTACCGGAACTGTTCAGCTTGGAGAGTTACCCCAATGTGCACCATCTGGTCAGCAGCATCACCGGCCAGCTGGCCAGCGACAAAGATGCGCTGGACCTGATCGGCGACAGCTTCCCTGGCGGCTCGATTACCGGCGCCCCGAAAATCCGTGCCATGCAGATCATCGACGAACTGGAACCCGCGCGCCGCGCGCTGTACTGCGGCTCGCTGCTGTATGTGGATGTGCGCGGCGAAATGGACAGTTCGATCGCCATTCGCAGCTTGCTGATCAAAGATGGACAGGTCAGTTGCTGGGGCGGCGGCGCGGTGGTAGCCGACTCGCAGTGGCAGGCCGAGTATGAAGAGTCGATCGCCAAAGTGCGGGTGCTGATGCAGACCCTGCAGGGCTTGTGAGCCCATCTAGACCACGTTTTTTTTGTTACCATCCCCCTACTACGAGCGCACAGCGCCACAGCCAAGATGGAAACCGCCTGATGAGCCACCCCTTCGACGTCGCCGCCCTGGCCGCGACCTATGCCAACAAGTCCCCGCAGGACATCCTCAAGCTTGCCTTCGAGCACTTCGGTGATGACCTGTGGATCTCCTTCAGCGGCGCCGAGGATGTGGTGCTGGTCGACATGGCCTGGAAGCTGAACAAGCAGGTAAAGGTATTCAGCCTCGACACTGGGCGCCTGCACCCGGAGACCTACCGGTTCATCGACCAGGTACGCGAACAGTACAACCTGCCGATCGAAATCCTCAGCCCGGACCGCGCCAAGCTCGACCCGTTCGTCAAGGAAAAGGGCCTGTTCAGCTTCTACAAGGACGGCCATGGCGAGTGCTGCGGCATTCGCAAGATCGAGCCGCTGCGACGCAAGCTGGCCACCGTCAGCGCCTGGGCCACCGGCCAGCGCCGCGACCAAAGCCCGGGCACCCGCAGCCAGGTGGCAGCACTGGAAATCGACAGCGCCTTTTCCACGCCTGAGCGCACGCTGTACAAGTTCAACCCGCTGGCGCAGATGAGCAGTGAAGAAGTATGGGGTTATATCCGCATGCTCGAGCTGCCGTACAACAGCCTGCACGAGCGTGGCTTCATCAGCATTGGCTGCGAGCCATGCACCCGCCCGGTGCTGCCAAACCAGCATGAGCGTGAAGGGCGCTGGTGGTGGGAAGAGTCGACGCAGAAGGAATGCGGGTTGCATGCGGGCAACCTGATCAGCAAGGCTTGAGATAGCCCGGGCGGTCTGTAGGAGCGGGTTTACCCGCGAAGCAGGCGACGCGGTGCATGGCACCGCCTTTGCCGGTGATCGCGACCAAAGCCGCCCGCTCCCACAGCGGCCCCATCACTCCCGAATCAGTGAACCGGCAGCTCGACACCTTCGAACAACGCTTCCAGCTCTTGCTTGTTATGGCACTGAATGGCCTTGGCCATCACTTCACGGGTCAGGTGCGGGGCAAACTTCTCAATGAAGTCGCACATGAAGCCGCGCAGGAAGGTACCCCGACGGAAGCCGATCTTGGTGATGCTGGCTTCGAACAGCTCACTGGCATCCAGCGCCACCAAGTCACTGTCGAGCTTGGCGTCCACAGCCATGCCGGCAACGATACCCACGCCCAGCCCCAGGCGCACATACGTCTTGATCACGTCGGCGTCAGCCGCGGTGAAGACCACCTTTGGCGTGAGGCCACGGTGATTGAAAGCCTCATCCAGCTTTGAGCGCCCGGTGAAACCGAACACGTAGGTGACGATCGGGTACTCGGCGACGGCTTCCAGGGTCAGTTTCGGCAGCTTGGCCAGCGGGTGCCCCTGCGGCACCACAACGCAACGGTTCCACTTGTAGCACGGCATCATGATCAGATCGCCGAACAGCTCCAGCGCCTCGGTGGCGATGGCGAAATCGACCGTACCGTCCGCAGCCATCTCGGCAATCTGCATGGGCGAACCCTGATGCATGTGCAGGGACACCTCCGGATACTGCTTGATAAAGCTGCTGATAACCGGCGGCAACGCGTAGCGCGCCTGGGTGTGGGTGGTGGCGATGGACAGCGTGCCCTTCTTCTCGTTGGAGAACTCTTGGGCAATCTGCTTGATGCTCTCGACCTTGCGCAGGATTTCGCCTGCGGTATTGATGATGCGCTCACCGGCCGGGGTCACGCGGGTCAGATGCTTGCCGCTGCGGGCAAAGACTTCAACACCCAATTCGTCTTCGAGCAGGCGGATCTGCTTGCTGATACCTGGCTGGGAGGTATACAGGCTCTGCGCCGTCGCGGAGACGTTGAGGTCATGGTGCGCCACTTCCCAGATGTAGCGCAGTTGTTGAAGCTTCATAGGTTTCCCTCGGTTCAGCGATGAGTCCGCGGCAGCAGGCAGCGACGATATATAACTATATTAGTGGTTCTGGAAATAAATCTAGAACTATTTTGTTACATGCCCACGGAAATGGACTGCACCTATCTTCACGTTTTCCTACGCCCCAGATGCTGCGCCAAGGGCACCATGTACACCGGCACCGGCGACAGCTGCAGCAGCCGCACCGCCGTGCGCCCAAGCGGTACATCCACCCCGGCACCGGCACTGTGGCTACCGAATATCAACAGGTCGACGCTTAGCCGCTGGGCCTGGTCGAGAATCACCTGCGCCGGGTCGCCCTGACGCACACGCACGGCCTTGATCACTGCCAGGTCAGCCTCTTCGCCCAACTCGTCGCGAAAGTTTTCCAGCACACGCTGCTCTATGTTCGCCATCACTGTGTTCACCCCCTGGCTGTGCAATTGATCGAGCGTCTGCTCATCGAGGTAGCTTTGCAGGAGGGATTCGGCGAACTGGCCCATCGGCTCGACCGCGTGGATCACATACAACTCGGCACCGAACGTGCGCGCCAGGGCCAGCGCGTGTTGCATCACGAAAGGGGCGTAGACACCGAGGTCGGTGGCGTACAGCATGGAGCGGATCATTCGACCTCCTCGACTGCCGCAGCGGCAGAGCAAGCTTCAGCTTAGCAGCGCGCCGGACGCTCGCTTTGCCGTCCGGCGCGCTGCCGCCGTGGGCTGGAGGGCCCCGCCGAAGCCTCGGCCACCCTCAGGCCGGCCGGTCGCTGTTGTCGATGAAACTCAGCGCTTGGTACAGCATTTCAATGCGCGGCATGCTGCAGCCTGCCGCCCGTGCGCGTGCCAGCGGCTCGGCGTAAATGGCCCCCAGCTCCAACGGGCGTTTGTGGACATGATCGTGATACATGCTCGGCCAGTAGTCGGGCATGCGCTCGGTCACCTGGAACAAGTGCTCGGCATAGCCCTCGGGCAGTACATGGCCACAGGCTGCCGCCCCCTGCACCACCTCGGCCATCAAGGCCTGTATCAGCTCGCGGCTATTGCTGTCGGCCATCAGTGGCGCAGTGCTGGCCCCCAGCAGCACCGACAGCCCGTTGTAAGGCACGTTCCACACCAGCTTCTGCCAACGCGCCAAGGCCAGGTTCGGCATGGCCTGCGAGTCGATCCCCGCCGCCTGGAACAACCCGGCGCCTTCATTCACCAGCGCGACACCGCAATCGGTGGCCGGCCCGCTGTGATACCCCAGGTTGACCGCCCCCAGCGCCTGGTGGCGGATTACACCTGGCGCCTGGCGGTTGACGCAGATGAAGCACAGGCCGCCGAGCAGGTGCATGTCGCTGCGCAAGGCCGGACGCAACTGCTCCTCGACACCCAGGCCGTTCTGCAACAGCACCACCTTGGCGCCGGGCGCAGCAGCCTGGACGATCAACGGTGCCAACTGCTCGTTGCTGGTGGCCTTGGCCCCGATCAGAAGCCAGTCACAGGGCGGCATGTCGGCGGCACTGACGTAAGCCTGCACCCGCATGTGCAGTGCGCCATGCACGGCACTGTCCAGGCTCAGCCCGCGTTCACAAACGGCCTGGTACTCGCTGCGCAACAGAAAATGCACATCGAAACCGGCCCGGGCCAGCATCAACCCATAAAAGCCGCCGATGGCGCCACTGCCGATGATGCCGATGCGAGGGGGGTGCGAATGCATGCCAATCTCCAGGTAAAGGGTCAGCACTCTTTTTACACAGGTTACGTTGCGCTGGGCAGTCCATTCGCGCGCAACCCCCTCGCTCAGGTAAAAACCCCACAATGACTGGGTTCAGCCCATTGTCGTGCCATCTGTAACGCGCTAAGGTTCGGCTCCCCGCTGCGATTATTCTTGCTGCTGGGCCGCACGGGGATAGTTGGCGGCCGGCACCCGTGACCTGACGAGTAACACGATGGCTGATTTACCGATCGATGACTTGAACGTTGCCTCCAACGAGACCCTGATCACCCCTGATCAGCTCAAGAAGGAAATCCCCCTCAGCGCCAAGGCCCTGCAGACCGTGACTGCCGGCCGTGAAGTGGTGCGCAATATTCTCGACGGCAAGGACCATCGCCTGTTCGTCGTGGTCGGCCCTTGCTCCATCCACGACATCAAGGCAGCCCACGAATACGCCGAGCGCCTGAAAGTACTGGCCGAAGAAGTGTCCGATACGCTGTACCTGGTCATGCGCGTGTACTTCGAAAAGCCGCGCACCACCGTCGGCTGGAAAGGCCTGATCAACGATCCGTACCTGGATGACTCGTTCAAGATCCAGGACGGCCTGCACATCGGCCGCAAGCTGCTGCTGGACCTGGCCGAAATGGGCTTGCCGACTGCCACCGAAGCGCTCGACCCGATTTCCCCGCAGTACCTGCAAGACCTGATCAGCTGGTCGGCCATCGGTGCCCGCACCACCGAATCGCAAACACACCGCGAGATGGCCTCGGGCCTGTCCTCGGCGGTGGGTTTCAAGAACGGCACCGACGGCGGCCTGACCGTTGCCATCAATGCCCTGCAGTCGGTGTCCAAGCCGCACCGCTTCCTGGGCATCAACCAGGAAGGCGGCGTGTCGATCGTCACCACCAAGGGCAACCCATACGGCCACGTGGTACTGCGCGGCGGCAATGGCAAGCCGAACTACGACTCGGTCAGCGTCGCCCTGTGCGAACAGGACCTGGCCAAGGCCAAGATCAAGGCCAACATCATGGTCGACTGCAGCCATGCCAACTCCAACAAGGACCCGGCCCTGCAACCGCTGGTGATGGAGAACGTCGCCAACCAGATTCTCGAAGGCAACCAGTCGATCATCGGCCTGATGGTCGAAAGCCACCTGAACTGGGGCTGTCAGTCCATTCCGAAAAACCTGGACGAGTTGCAGTATGGCGTGTCGATCACGGACGCCTGTATCGACTGGTCGGCGACCGAGAAAACCCTGCGCAGCATGCATGCCAAGCTCAAGGATGTGCTGCCGCAGCGTAAGCGCGGCTGAACATTGCGGGAATAAAAAACGCCGGGCACTGCCCGGCGTTTTTTTGTTGTGTCGGGTGCCTATGGTCAGCTCAGGCCTTGCTCGAATGCCGCTGCTGGCGCTCCATGTAACGCTCCACATACGAGCAAGACGGGATCACCGTGTAGCCCATCTGCTCGGCGTACTCCAGCGCCCGCTCGGTCAGGGCGGCAGCGATCCCACGGCCGCGCAGGGCGTTGGGCACGAAGGTGCGATAGATGTCCAGCGTCTGCTTGCCCAGATCCATGTACGTCAGGTAGGCACGATGACCGTCCACGTTGGTCTCGAACTGATGACCGGCCTGGTCATGGTGGATGGTCAGCGCTTCGCTCATCACTACTCCTCGCAGGTCTTCTCGGCAGACCCTTACCTTAACCGATGGTGGTTTATCCGGCACAGAATCCTCTACGCCACCTGTTGCCGCTTCGACCATTGGACGATTGTAATCGTTCGGATCGTCTGGCACTCACAAGATAGTAGGCACCGCGAGCGGGATTGCTCAAGGTGGTGGCGCTTAAAAAAGGTCAAAACGCCGCCCGGGTGACTTTCCCAAGCCCGCGCAACAGCCACCGGATGTTCTAGGGCTTAAGACGCTGATCGACAGTTAAAGTCACCCTTAGTTCAACAAAAAAGTTCCTGTACCACAACCGCTTGCGAACCCTGCACATTTTTTTCACAGACACGTCGCAAATCTTGTCGGCGCGGAGTCAAGCAACATTTTTTTTGCAGTTCTTGCGCTCTGTCAGTTTACTTACTACAAGTAATGGGTACTATGTACGCCGGCCAGTTTCTCTTTCCTGAGAGATGGCTATTTAATAGAAAGTCCTTGAAGGGGAACACGATGAACAACGTTCTGAAATTCTCTGCTCTGGCTCTGGCCGCAGTTCTGGCTACCGGTTGCAGCAGCGTATCCAAAGAAACCGAAGCTCGTCTGACTGCGACTGAAGACGCAGCAGCTCGCGCTCAAGCTCGTGCTGACGAAGCCTACCGTAAGGCTGACGACGCAATGGCAGCCGCTCAGAAGGCTCAGCAGACCGCTGACGAAGCCAACGAGCGCGCTCTGCGTATGCTGGACAAAGCCAGCCGCAAGTAATAATCCTCACGGATTGTTAAGAAGCCGACCCACTTGTGGGTCGGCTTTTTTATTGCCTTTGAATCCGACAAACGCGGCCAGCAGGTACAAAAAGGCCTGCACTAAGGCAGGCCTGGGTGTGTCGAAATCACCTTACTGCAGTTCGGGCGGAATGCTCGACACCATCGGTGCGGCCCCTTGGTTTTCCACCGGCACGGCAATTTCTACCGGCATGCCATCTTCTGCAGCCACCACGTCACGTACCATGTCCCAGTTCATGCGTAGGTTATTGGCCAGGTCTTCACGCTTGAGCAAGGCATTGATAACTGCGGTGTGTTTGTCGACCACTGACGGGTTACCCTGGTCATCCAGCGGCGTGTGTGCCTCAAGATAGACCTTGCCGGCGCTGATACCGAACTTGTAAGGCTCGTTGATGATGCGCACTGGCGTCCCCACCGGCACCATCTTCGACAGTTCAAGCACGTTGTTGTTAAGCATGCGGAAGCAACCGTGACTGGTGCGCATGCCAATGCCGAACTTCTTGTTCGAACCATGGATCAGATAGCCCGGTACGCCCAAGGTGAACTTGAACGGCCCCAGCGGGTTGTCCGGGCCAGCCGGCACCACCGTCGGCAGGATGTCACCGTCCTCAGCGTGCTCTTTGCGAATCGAAGCGGGCGGCGTCCAGGTCGGGTTGGGCGTCTTGGCGGTGATCTTGGTGTTGGCGATCGGCGATCCCCACCCCTCGCGACCAATGCCCAGCGGGAAGGTGTACACCACGCTCTCCCCCTTGGGGAAGTAGTACATGCGGTACTCGGCCAGGTTGATGACGATGCCTTCGCGCGGCCCCGGCGGCAGAACGAAACGGGTCGGCAGGATGATCTCGGTGCCGGCGCCCGGCAGCCAAGGGTCCACGCCGGGGTTGGCGGCAATCATTTCCAGGTAGCCGAGGTCGTTTGCGGTGCCGATATCGGCGAACGTGTCCTCGTACTTTGCCTTGATCACATGCACCTGGCCGACGATGTCTTCACCGGGCGGTGGCAGTGACAGCTCCAGCGCAGCAGCGGGGCCCGCTACCAACAGGGCGGCCAGGGACAGGCTACGGGTGACGGCAGGAAAGCGCGGCAACATCCGGTAAATCCTTCGAAAGATGGGTCAAGAGAATCGATTGTACACCCGCGCCGATGCAAGCGGGAGGCATTGGCACGCTGCAAGCGTTTCAGATGATGAAAGGCGCTTGTCGTTCAGCTGCCATGCAGCTCAGGCCACACCGGGCGCATGCCGCGTCGCTGGGCATCGAGGATGGCACGGCACAGCTCACACAGGCGGCCATCGCGGTAAATCGATCGCGGCACCCCCGACCAACGCGGCTGGGCTGGCAGCAGGCCGCCACACAAGGTACGGTCGACCGGCACGCCCAGCTCAAGCTGGCGGGCCACGAGGTGGACGCGGATTTCCTGGCAGGCGAACAGGTCGAGCTGCTCGTCGGGCTCGATCAGTTGATAGGCATACAGGGACCAGGCAGGGCGCGGCATTTGGAGCACTCGAAACGGGGGGCGCAACATTAGCCGAAAGGCGCCCCCGTTTAAAGCTTCACAGCAAGGGTTTTATCGCTGGCCAGGCATTTTCCAGCAGGCGCTGCTGAGCCCCCTGGGCCGGATGGATGCCATCAGCCTGCATCAGTTCAGGTACGCCCCCTACCCCTTCGAGGAAAAACGGCACCAAAGGAACCTGTTTGTCCGCTGCCAGCTGTTCATACACCTTGGCAAAGGCGGTGGTGTAACGCACACCATAATTGGGCGGCAGGCGCATGCCCAATAGCAGCACCTTGGCCCCTGCCTGACGCGAACGCTCGATCATCGAGGCAAGATTTTGTTGCAATTGTGCAGGCGGCTGCCCGCGCAGGCCATCGTTGCCGCCCAGCTCCAGCACCACCAGGCTTGGTTTATGTGCTGCAAGCAGCGCCGGGAGCCGCGCCTGGCCACCTGCGCTGGTATCGCCACTGATCGAAGCATTGACCACTTTGTCGTCAAAACCTTCGTCCCTGAGACGGGCCTGCAAGAGAGACACCCAGCCCTGACGGCTATCCAGGCCAAAACCGGCGCTGATACTATCGCCAACAACCAGCAGTGTTCCTGCCGCTGCGCTCTGGGCCAGGCAATACAGGGCCAGACCGGCACTCAACCACCACACTCGCATCGGATTCTCCATGAGCCCCAGCATTCTCGTTGCGCAGAACCTTAGCAAAGTGGTCCCCAGCGCGGAAGGTGACCTTACCATCCTCCACGCACTGTCTCTCGACCTGGCCCAAGGCGATAGCCTGGCCATCGTCGGCGCCTCGGGCTCTGGCAAGTCGACCCTGCTCGGCTTGCTCGCCGGCCTCGACCGCCCCAGCGCTGGCAATGTCGTGCTCGCCGGCCACGACCTGGGGCCACTGGATGAAGACCAACGCGCCCGTGTGCGCGCCGAACATGTGGGTTTCGTGTTCCAGTCGTTCCAGCTGCTCGACAGCCTCAATGCACTGGAAAACGTCATGCTGCCACTGGAGCTGGACGGCCGCCGCGATGCCCGCGAACAGGCTCGCACTTTGCTGGAGCGGGTCGGTCTGGGCAAACGCCTGAGCCACACACCTCGGCAGCTGTCGGGCGGCGAGCAGCAGCGCGTGGCAATCGCCCGCGCCTTCGCCGCGCAGCCTGCGGTGCTGTTCGCCGATGAGCCCACCGGCAACCTCGACAGCCACACCGGCGAACGCATCAGCGACTTGTTGTTCGAGCTGAACAAGGAGCGCGGCACTACCTTGGTGCTGGTCACCCATGACGAACGCCTGGCCCGCCGCTGCCGGCGCCAGATCCGCCTGGACGCGGGCAGCCTTGTGGCGCCGATGGAGGCCCGGTGAGCCGTATGCCGCTGTCCCGCCTGTGTGGCCTGGCACTGCGCCAGTTGCTGCGCGATGTTCGCGCCAGTGAAGTGCGCGTGCTGTTCTTTGCCCTGTTGGTGGCGGTAGCTGCCAGCACCGCCATCGGCTATTTCGGCGCCCGCCTCAACGGCGCCATGCAGCTGCGCGCCAGCGAGTTTCTGGGCGCCGATCTGGTACTGCAGGGCAGCGCACCGGCCCGCGAGCAACAGTTCGATGCCGGCAAGGCACTGGGCTTGCGCCATGCACGCGTGGTCGAGTTCACCAGCGTGGTCGGCGGCGACAATGGCATCCAGCTGTCCAGCGTAAAGGCCGCCGACGGCGCCTACCCATTGCGCGGGCAAGTACGCAGCGCTCCGGCACCTTATGCCGAAGAAACACCCGGCGGCGGCCCTGCCCCTGGCGAAGTGTGGGTGGAACCGCGCCTGTTGGCAGCACTGGGGCTGGAAATCGGCGACAGCATCGACGTGGGCATGAAAACCCTGCGCATGAGCCGGGTGCTTACCTACGAACCGGACCGCGCCAACAACTTCTACAGCCTTACCCCACGCGTGATGATGAACCTGGCCGACCTGGAAGCCACCGGCGTGATCCAGCCGGGCAGCCGGGTCACCTACCGTGACCTGTGGCGCGGCGATGCCGAGGCGCTGGCGCAGTACCGTCAGGCCGTGGAAAAAGACCTGGCCGCCAACCAGCGCCTGCGTGACACCCGCGATGGCAACCAACAGATCGGCGGCGCGCTGGGCAAAGCCGAACGCTACCTGAACATGGCCAGCCTGGTGGCTGTGCTGCTGGCAGGCGTGGCCGTGGCACTGTCGGCCAGTCGCTATGCTGCACGCCGACTGGACGCCAGCGCCCTGCTGCGCTGCCTGGGCCTGTCGCGCCACCAGGCATTGGGCTTGTATTGCTTGCAACTGGCCATGCTCGGCCTGGTCGCTGCCCTGGCCGGCGCCTTGCTTGGCTGGCTGGCTCAGCTGGGCCTGTTCCGCCTGCTGCACGGCTTGCTGCCGAGCGTAGTGCCCGCTGGCGGCATCGTTCCAGCGCTGGCAGGTATCGGTACCGGGCTGGTGGCACTGGCTGGCTTTGCCCTGCCGCCGATTGCGGCGCTGGGCCAGGTGCCGCCACTGCGCGTGCTGCGCCGTGACCTGTTGCCGATACCTGCGAGCAGTTGGCTGGTGTACGGCGCCGCCCTGCTCGCCCTGGGCCTGATCATGTGGCGCCTGAGCCTCGACCTGCTGCTCACCTTCGCCCTGCTCGGTGGCGGCCTGGTCGCCGCGCTTCTGCTCGGCGGCCTGCTGTTGCTCGGTTTACGCAGCCTGCGCCAGCTGCTGGCCGGTGCGCCACTCACCTGGCGTCTGGGGCTGGGCCAGCTATTGCGCCACCCCATGGCGGCAGCAGGCCAAGCCCTGGCATTCGGCCTGATACTGCTGGCCATGGCCTTGGTCGCCCTGCTGCGCGCAGAGCTGCTCGATACCTGGCAAGCACAGCTACCCAAGGATGCGCCTAACCACTTCGCCCTGAACATCCTGCCAGATGACCGTGAGCCGTTCATTCAACACCTGCACCAGGTCAATGCCGCTTCAGCGCCGCTGTACCCGGTAACGCCCGGGCGCCTGGTGCAAATCAATGAAAAACCGGTACAGCAGGTGGTCAGCAAGGACTCGGCAGGCGAGCGCGCCGTGCAGCGCGACCTCAGCCTGACCTGGGCCGCCGCGTTGCCCGAAGGCAACGTGCTGACCGCAGGCAGCTGGTGGCAAGCCTTGCCAGCCGACAACGATATCCCCGGGGTTTCGGTGGAGGCGGAACTGGCCAGCAGCCTGAAACTGCAGATGGGCGACCTGCTGACGTTCGATATTGGCGGTCAGCAGCGCCAGGCCCGCGTGAGCAGCCTGCGCAACGTGCATTGGGACAGCTTCCAGCCGAACTTCTACATGATCTTCCAGCCTGGCACGCTGCAGGGGCTGCCGACCACTTACCTGACCAGCTTCTACGTGGCACCGGGGCATGACCTGGATGTCGTCGCGCTGTCACGGGCGTTTCCGGCGGTGACCATCCTGCAGGTGGATGCCTTGCTCGACCAGCTGCGCAGCATTCTCGCCCAGGTAACCCTGGCGGTGGAGTATGTGCTGCTGTTCGTGCTGGCCGCGGGGCTGGCAGTGTTGTTCGCTGGCTTGCAGGCCACGCTGGACGAGCGCATTCGCCAAGGGGCACTGTTGCGCGCACTGGGCGCGGCGCGGCCCTTGCTGGTCAAGGCCCGGCGTATCGAGTTCGGCCTGCTGGGCGCGACCAGCGGGCTATTGGCGGCCGTGGGCTGCGAACTGATTACCTGGGTGCTGTACCGCTATGCGTTCGACTTGCAGTGGAGCCCGCACCCGTGGCTGCTGGTGTTGCCGCTGACAGGGGCACTGCTGGTGGGCGGTGCTGGGGTGCTGGGAACGCGGCGGGCGTTGAGTGCCAGCCCGCTGGCGGTGTTGCGCGAGGCTTGAGGCCTGGCTGGCAGCGTTTCTGCAGGCGCAACCCTGAGGGCTGAGCGATCGCCTGCCGGGACAGCACATGCCTCATGCTGGCGCAAGACGGGCCCGGTCAGTCCGTCGAGACGCCCTGGCCGTAACGGATGCTGCTCACATACCAGGTCGCTTCACCGGTAGGTGTATGCACCACCACCTCATCACCCTCCTCCTTCTTCAGCAAGGCGCGCGCCATGGGGGCATCGATCGAGATGTAATCATTGCGCCCGTAGATCTCGTCGTAGCCGACAATGCGAAACTTCATGGTCTCGCCCTCGTCGTTCTCGATCTCAACCCAGGCACCGAAAAACACTTTGCCTTCCTGCTCGGGCGAGTACGCCACCACTTTCACATCTTCAAGCCGCTTGCGCAGGTATCGCACCCTGCGGTCGATTTCGCGCAGCAGCTTCTTGTTGTACTGGTAGTCCGCGTTCTCGCTGCGGTCACCCAACGAAGCGGCCCAGGCAACCTTTTGGGTAATTTCCGGACGATACACCCGCCACAGGTGGTCCAGCTCTTTCTTCAGCGCCTCATGGCCTTCTGTGGTGATGATATTGGTGCTCAATAGCGCATTCCTCAGCGGCGGGTAATCAGGCCTTGACGCGCGATGCGGGTAAGATGGCCTATGACTTCGGCGGCCTCGTCCGATGCCGGCGCCTGGATCACAGCCAGGTCGAAACGGTCATTGCCATACTGCGCGAGGTGGCAGCCACTGTCGGCGAACTGGATCAGAAAGGCACGCGCCTGCCCCTTGCGCCGTGACAGGCCTTCAAGATGACGCAAAAGGGTGGGTTGATGCCGGCCGCCGAGCAGAATGCGCGGTGTGCGGGACGCCTGGCTGGCAGGCAAAGGGCTTAAACAGACACTGGTACGTGGGCAACTCATGGAGCTTCTCTCCGCCTCGCGAATCCCGCTGGGCAGCGGTGGGAGGCGTCACCGAACCAGCGCTTTAGCGGTATTTCGGACGGCCCGGAGGTGGGGCTTTCCTGCGCCCCGCAAGTAGCTGTTTAAATCGGCGCAGGCGGTATGCTAGAGCGATGAGCCCCAAGTTGCAAGCGACAAGCCGCAAGCAAGAACACGCCGAGTATTGGCCCGCGCTTGCCTGCGGCTCGTAGCTCACAGCTTGCAGCTGATTACCGGGCGATCAGGCGGTCGAGCGAGAAGCGGCCAGCGCCTTCGATCATGACTGCAACAGTGCCGGCCAACAGCGCCAGGGCGAACTCATAGCCGTTGTTGGACATGAACAGGCCGTTGCCGATGTGCACCGAAACGATCGCCACTACCAAGGTCACCGTCAGCGCCAGGGCCGCCGGGCGAGCCAGCAGGCCGACCACCAAGGCCAGGCCGCCGAAGAATTCGGCACTGCCGGACAGCAGGGCCATCAGATAACCCGGCGCCAGGCCGATGCTTTCCATCCATTGGCCGGTGCCTTCCAGGCCGTAGCCACCGAACAGGCCGAAGAGTTTTTGCGCACCATGAGCCATGAAGATGATGCCGACCAGGATGCGGATAACGCTCAAGCCAGCGCCAGCACGTGTAGAGAACAGCGCGTTGAGGGTAGTGTTTTTCATGTCGAAGCGTCCTTGAAGTGAAGCAGTTGTGTGGGTATGGGCGCCATCATAATCAATTCCACTGATATGAAAATCGCAAAAAAACCAACATAACAATCGATAAAATCGATTTTAACGCTTCGCCACGCGCTCCAGTGCCGCGCGTTCGCGGTTGAAGGCCAAATAGTACTTGTTGATGCTATTGACGAAATTGACCGGCCCCATCCCCACTTGCTCCATGGCGATGCGTTCGGTCTGGAAGAACCACTGGTTACCGTTTAGACCTCGCCGTCGAGCCTCTGCACGCATGGCCTGAACCCGCTCGGGGCCGAGGTTGTAGGCTGCCAGCACAAAGGCCATGCGCTCACGCTCGTTGATCTTGGCACTGGCAAAAAACTTGCGCCGGATAAGCGCCAGGTAACGGGCACTGGCCAGGACATTGCCATCTACCGTTGCAGTGTTGCTCACCCCCACCCGCTGGGCTGCCGAAGGGGTAATCTGCATCAGGCCATGGGCACCGCCAGTACCGCGTGCAGCCGGGTTGAGCGTCGACTCCTTGAAGGCCAATGCAGCCAGGTTGAGCCAGTCGATCTGTTGCGCCTGGCCATGCTTCTGCAACACCGCCCGCACCGATGCCAGACGCTGGCGGTCCTTGCTGGCCAACGGGTTGTGTACCCGGTACTGCCGGCGGTAGATGCGCTCGAACGCCGCATCCTGGTTATCTGGCGCGCGGTAACCTTGCAGAAAGTGATCGACTGCGGCCAACAATTGCGGCGCATCACGCCCTACATACCAGCGCATGGCTTGCGGCGCACCCAGGCGCACCCGGCTGTCCAGGCGCAGGCGCGGCATAACCCGGGCCCAACGCCGGGCAATGGGCTGCTCGACCATGGTCAGGTGGTAGATGCCTGCCTGTACCATCTCCAGCACATCCTCCACCGCCAGCGTCGAATCGACCCACTCCACTTTGATCGGCGGCCGCTTGCGCAGTGCCAGTTGCTGGTTGACCTGCTGGATCAGCGGTCCGGCAGCACTGGCGCTGGTCAACGCCACGGTACGCCCTGACAGCTGTTCGACCTTGCTGAAACTTCGCTCGCCTTTGCGCCCGACCAGCATCAGCGGCACTTGGTCGAGTATCGGCGCACTGCTGCGGACACCGCTCACCGTAGTGGGGTCAAGCAGCTCGCCTGGCGCGGCCAGGTCACCCTCGCCGCGGGCCAGGGCGCCCAGCAACTGTTCCTTGGCCCGCGGGATGAGCTTTAGCTGGATCTGCTGGTCGTCGGCAGTACGAGCATTGAGGAAATGCTCCAGGGCACGCAGCCGATAATACTCGATGCCGACTGGCTCGCCCTTGACCTCACCGGAACTGTTGCGGCTCTGGTTGACCAGCACTCGCAGTACTTTGCTGGTGCGAATCTGCGGCAGGTCACGCACCTTGGCAGGCGGTATGTGCTGCTGTGGGCCCGGCGAGCGCGCCTGGACGGGGCCGGTCAAGATCAACCCCAGCGTCAGCAGAAAAATGAGCCAGCATCGCTGCATGCGAAAACGTGTCCGTGGTCGGTGAGCGGCATCCATGGGTTGCACCGCCAAGTGATAAACGACGGTAAATGACCACGGCAACAGCATGAAGTTCTTGGTTTTTTCAGAAAAACGCGCTTTTTGCTATGCTGGCCGCCCCGCGGCACGAGATAGCACCATGCAACTGATCGATATCGGCGTCAACCTGACCAACAGCAGTTTCCACGACCAACAGGCCGCAATCGTCGAGCGCGCGCTGGAGGCCGGCGTTACGCAAATGCTGCTGACAGGCACCAGCCTGGCGGTCAGCGAACAAGCCCTGGAACTGTGCCATCAACTGGATGCAAGCGGCGCCCACCTGTTCGCCACGGCCGGCGTGCACCCTCACGATGCCAAGGCCTGGGATGCCGACAGCGAGCGCCAGCTGCGACGGTTGCTGAGTGAACCGCGCGTACGCGCGGTGGGCGAATGCGGCCTGGATTTCAACCGCGACTTTTCCCCTCGCCCGCTGCAGGAAAAAGCCTTGGAAGCCCAGCTGAGACTGGCTGCGGAGCTGCGTCTGCCGGTGTTCCTGCACGAGCGCGATGCCAGCGAGCGCTTGCTGGCGATTCTCAAGGACTACCGCGACCACCTGACCGGCGCAGTGGTGCACTGCTTCACCGGTGAGCGTGAGGCGCTGTTCGCCTACCTGGACCTGGACCTGCACATCGGCATTACCGGCTGGATCTGCGACGAACGCCGCGGCACTCACCTGCACCCGCTGGTGGGCAACATTCCTCAAGGCCGGCTGATGCTGGAAAGCGACGCGCCCTACCTGCTGCCGCGCAGCTTGCGGCCCAAGCCCAAGAGCGGGCGCAACGAGCCGGCGTTCTTGCCGGAGGTACTGCGCGAGGTGGCCTCGCATCGCGGTGAATCAGCCGAGCACACGGCGGCGCATACCACGGCAACGGCGCGGGCTTTCTTCCAGCTCCCCTGAGTCTCGCGTGTTTCTGCGGGGCGGGTGAACACAGTTGATATGCATCAACACATGTCTAGGAGGATGAGGGCACAATGATGGCACCTTGCCAATATTGTTTCCGCTCAACTCAGAGAAGACCTGCCCATGGGTGCCTGGCTTAGCAATGTTTCCCTGAAGTACAAGTTCTGGGCCGTCAACGCAGTGGCCTTTGTCACCACCTTGCTGCTGGTGCTGTACGCCGTGCACCTGGAGCAACGCGCACGTGCCGAGGCGGCTCAGAGCCAGGCGGTCGCACAAGCCCAGTTGCTGGCCGCCTGGCCAGCCGGGCAAGCACTGCCACGCCCGGCCAACGTTATCAGTTGGTCAACCGGGCAAACGCCAACCTACGCCGGGGAGGCGCTCGATGCCCTGCGCAACGCCCAAGGCTGGGTCGCATTGCCGAGCGCCTGGGTCCTCGGCGAAAACCCACTGCGTGGCGCACAGGTGCTGCGCAGTGGCGACCAGCAGTTAGCTGTGCTGGCCCAGTCACCCAGTTTGCGCCAGGTCTTCTTCGATCGTTTCAGCAATTACGCGGTGTGTGTGCTGATCCTGATGCTGGCCATGCTCGGCGCCTCCCAACTGCTGATCCGCTTCCTGCTCAGCCAACTCAACACCCTCAAGGACGTGATGCTGCACGTGGAAAAAACCGGCGACCTGTCGGCCCGCGTACCGCTAGCCAGTGGCGACGAGGTCGGCCAGATGGCTGGGGCCTTCAACGCCATGCAGTCCACCTATCACCGCGTGGTCAGCACCGTCGCCCACAGCGCAGCACAGTTGGACTCGGGCGCTGCACGCCTGGCCGCCAGCATGAGCGACGTACGCCATGGCATGCTCGGCCAGCAGAGTGAAACCGACCAGGCCGCCACTGCCATCAACGAAATGTCGGCGACCGTGCACCACATTGCCCAGCACGCCGGTGCCACCCGCGATTTGTCACAAACCGCCGACACCTTGGCCGGCAGCGGTCAAGCGGTGGTCAGCCGAGTGCAGGATTCGATTTCCGGGCTTTCCAGCGGCGTGCAACAAACTGCCGAGATGATTCGACAGCTAGCCGAGGACAGCCAGAAGATCAACGGTGTAGTCAGTGTGATCCACAGTATTGCCGAACAGACCAACTTGCTGGCGCTTAACGCTGCCATCGAAGCCGCGCGCGCCGGTGACCTGGGCCGTGGCTTTGCCGTGGTGGCCGATGAAGTGCGCAACCTGGCCAAACGCGTACAAACCTCCACGGATGAGATCACCACCATGGTTTCGGCCCTGCAGTCGGGCACCCGCGATGCGGTGGAGTTCATGCAGGAGAGTTCGTACAAGGCCGACGACTGTGTGCGTCAGGCACAGGAAGCCGGTGAGGCGCTGGCTGAAATCACCGGTGCCGTGGCGCAGATGCGCGAAAGCAATACCCAGATCGCTGTAGCGGCCGAGCAGCAAAGCCAGGTAGCCGAGGAAATGAACCGCGCGGTGGTCAGCATCCGCGATGTCACCGAGCGGACCGTGCAGCAGACGGTCGGTTCAGCGACCACCAGCAGCGAACTGGCGACCCTGGCCGGCGAACTGAACAAGGCCATTGGCCAGCTCAAGCTATAGTCACCATAGCCAGCTTCGATTGGCCCCCGCGTGGGGGCCGCACTAAGCTTTGGGCATGACCGAGAGGAAATCCCCATGAGCAAACGCCTGCCCAATCTTCCCGCCTGGCAATGGCGCGGCTATCACCATAATCACCGCCACCCGGCCAACCTGGTGCTGCATCTGATTGCTGTGCCGTTGTTCATTCTAGGGACACTACTGGTGCTGTCCGGCCTGTTCGGTTTCGACCTCGGCCAGATCGCGGTGGGTGTGATTGCCCTGGTCGCCGCGCTGGGCCTGCAGCGCCAAGGCCACCGCCTTGAAGCCCAGCAGCCCGAGCCGTTCGCCAACCGCCAGGATGCCGTGCAGCGCTTACTGACCGAGCAGTTCATCACCTTTCCGCGCTTTGTGGTGAGCGGGGCCTGGTGGAGGGCCTGGCGGGAGCGGCACAAGCACCGGCACTGAGCCAGCTGCCGGAGCGCTACTTGTGAGCAGCCTGGTAAGGATCAGGCGAAAACGGTGACGGTCTGCCGGCTCAACGCCAACAACTCGCCCTGCGCCGTCCACAATGCCGCAGCAGCATGCCCATAGCCATCCCGCGCATGCTCGGTCTCCACACAGTACCGGCACCAATCCAGGGTCGACAGCTTCGCCGTTGGCTGGATGAACTCGATGGTCCAGGTCAACGTACTGCCCGCAGCGGGCTGCTTGAGAAACGGCATGAGGCTGGGCGGCCAGGCATCGACCAACGCCAACAGGTGCGCCTCGTTCACCTGTTCTTCCACCACATCCCGCAAGCGCACCCAGCCGCCCATCTTGCGCGACTGATTGCCACTGAACGGCAGCCCCCCTACTGCCCAGCGCAGGGCCACATGCCGCATGAACTCAGGGGTAACGCCTTTGATATAGGGCAACTCCGGGGCCGCCTCATCGAGCGCAGGCATTTCGATGGCCGGTAACGCCGGCACTTCGACCACCGAAGGGCGGCCCGCACCGAAATTGCCCTGCACCAAAGTCACCACCTGGCCATCCTGAACCGCGCGGCCCAACAGCGTGCTAACCGCCTTGCCTTCGCGCAAAACCTCCACCTCGAAGCGGATGGGCACATCCGCAGCCGCCGGCGCCACGAAGCTGATGGCCAATGAGCGTACCGGGCGGCTGTCGCAGAGCCTAAGGCGCATGGTTTCATACACCATGGCCGCCATCAGGCCACCAAAGGCAGCGCGCCCCTGGGCCCAGCTGGGCGGAATGCTGACGGAATCCGGGTTGGCCCGTACGGCGTCGAGGAGTTGGTTGAAATTCATTGGCCGGCTCCTGCCTGCAAAGAAAAAGGTCCGCTAATCCTAGCCAGCAAACGCCGGGCAATCAGCCCGCATATCGGTCATTTTCCGTGATAACGCCGCGCCAGCGCCTCTTGCAGGGCATCCAGCGTCACATCTGACTGGCGCTCCGCCTCATGCAACTCCTGCTCCCAACCAGCCTTGCAGGGGAGCAGGTCGGCATGATCGCGGGCTTGCAGCAGCCATTGCAGGCGGTCGTGCCAATCCCCCAGGTTGCCCTGTGCCTTTTTCAACAGACGTTGCAGTTTCTTCCCTGCGTGATCGAGTTGTGGGTAGGCCTCATCGCCATAGCGCGCACGCTTGATCAGCAAACGCAGGCGGTGGCGATCGTGAGCCGGGTCCTGCAACGCTTTGTGCAACTTGCGCCACTGCTTGACCAGGCGCTTGTCGATGCGTTTGCACAGCGACTTGACCAGCCCCTCCCGATCCGCCGCCCGCAGGAACAATGGAAAGGCGTCGAGAATCGCCAATACCCTGGCCAGCTGTGGGCTGGCAGCGACACTGGCGAAGGTCCTGTCACGCCCCTCCAGACGCCGCTGCCCGGCTGCCGCATGACCGCGCCCGATCAGCTCAGCCGCCAGCACCTCGCGATCACGCAGCGGCGTGGTAAGGGTACCCAGCGAACGTGCAGCATCCTCCAGTTGCTCCACACCCGGCAGCCCGCGCAGCGGCCTCAGCAGACTGCGCAGGCGCCGCAAGGTGATACGCAAGTCGTGCAAGGCCTCGCTGTCGGTATTGGCAGCCAGGCGTTCACGACAGGCCAGCAAGCGCACCTGCAAGGTCAGTATCTGGGCAACGACATGGTCGAGCATGGCAGACATACGATGCTCCCTGTTCAGCGCCCGGCGCGAGATTCACGAATGTAGAACCGCGCCTTTTCGGCTTTGCGGGTACAGCTTTCGTAGCCTTCGAACTGCTGCTGGGTCTTGGCCCCGGTCAGCAGTGACAAGGCCTTGGAATAACTTACAGCACCGGCAAAGCCTTCGGCCTTGGCCAGGTCCAGCTCCTTCCAGGCGGCATCCAGCTGGGTCGCGCAGCTGTCACGGTAGGCCGTCTTGCCCGCGCAGCCAGCTAGGGCCAAGGCAATCAGTGGAAGGCAGATCCAGGCTTTCATCAGTAATACCTCTATGGAAAAACGGTGGCTGTTCGACGCTCCGACAGCTGGAAAGTGCCATGCCCAGCCGGCTTTGCCTGGCCAGTTTTATTACAGTAGCTCAGCACGATCTACATTGAAGCACAGGCAGCGATGGGTGCATTGTAGGACCATGATGGCACTGGCCGGGGAATGTTCATGAGTAAACGTGTGGCACTGGTACTGGGATCGGGCGGCGCCCGAGGGTATGCACACATCGGCGTGATCGAAGAAATCGAGCGCCGCGGCTACGACATAGCCTGCGTCGCAGGGTGTTCCATGGGCGCGGTGATTGGCGGTATCTATGCCGCCGGCAAGCTGGACGAGTATCGCAACTGGATCGAAAGCCTCGACTACCTGGATGTGCTGCGCCTGGTCGACGTCAGCTTTCGCCTCGGTGCGATTCGCGGCGACAAGGTGTTCGGGCAGATCCGCAAGATCGTCGGTGAGATAAACATCGAGCAACTGCGCATACCCTACACCGCAGTGGCCGCCGACCTTACCAACCAGCAGGAAATCTGGTTCCAGGAGGGTTGCCTGCATCAGGCCATGCGCGCCTCAGCGGCCATTCCCAGCCTGTTCACGCCAGTGATGCAAGGCAACCGCATGCTTGTCGACGGTGGCATCCTCAACCCGCTGCCAATCGTGCCGGTGGTGTCCAGCCATTGCGACCTGATCATCGCGGTCAACCTCAACGCCACCAACCAGAAGCAGTACCAGTTGCCGGTGATCGAGCGCCCGGCGGCATTCAAGATGCGCTTTGACGCCTTGTTGAGCTCGCTGAGTTCACGCTTGCCATTCCGGCGCAAACCGGCGGAAGAGCTGATCCGCATCGAAAAGGAAATCGTCGCCGAGGGGTTGGCACCGCCAAGCCCGTGGCTTGCCGACAGCGCCGACCCGGAAAACCAGCAACCGGCAGCGGCCCCGGAGCGCGAGGGCGCACCGAAGTCGGCCACCGGCTCTTTCATCATCGACAACGTGGGGCCAGCCTCGCTGCTGGACTTGATCAACCAGAGCTTCGAGGTCATGCAGACTTCGTTGGCACAGTACAAGATTGCCGGCTATCCACCGGATGTGCTGATCAACGTGCCCAAGCGGGTGTGCCGGTTTTTCGAGTTCTACAAAGCGCCGGAGCTCATCGCCCTGGGGCGAGAGATTGCACGCGATACGCTGGACAGTTATGAAGGGGTGAAGCGGTAGCACCTGGTTGGCGCCGCACCTGAAGGCGGTGTGGTGCTCGACAATGACCGTGCTCGCGGCTGGCGAAAACGAAACAGGCCGCACGAGGCGGCCTGTTTCTTCATGCAACGAACACCTTAGTAACGGGTGATGTCTGCATTGGCTTCCAGCTGCTTGCGGTAAGCCGCAAAGTCCTGCTGGCCAGCACGGGACGCGAGGTAGCGGCGAATCTGCTGCTTCTCTTCGTCGGTGGCGGTAGCGCCGTCGTTCACACCCTTGAGCTGCAACACCACCAGGCTTCCGTCACGCAGCACCACACTGCCATAAACAGGCTTGTCCTTGGCTTGCGGCTTGCCCAGACGGAACAGTGCCTGCAGTTCGGCCGGGTCAATACCGTCCTCACCACGGGTGACTGCCTCATAGGCTTTCCAGCCTTGGCCTTCGTGAACGCTGCCTGCTGCGATGGAACCGTCACGCAGGCCGGCAATCAGCTTGTCCGCCTTGGCCTTGAGTTCGGCAGTCGCCTTCTCTTTGGCCAGGTGCTCCCTGATGTTCTTGGCCACAGCGTCCAGCGGCAGTTGCTCTGGTTTGCGGTGTTCCTTGACGCGCAGCACCACGGTGGTCTCAGGGTCGAGCTCGATGGCGGTGCTATTGGCACCCTCATCCAGCACTTCTTCAGAGAACGCCGCCTGCACCACCGCACGGTTGGCGGTAATGCCTTCACCGCCCTCACGGCCGAAGGCCGCGGAGGTGTGCACCTTGAGGTTCAGGTCCTGGGCCGGCTGGGCCAGGTCGGAAGCCTCGTAGGCAGCATCCTGCAGTTGCTTGCTGGCGTCGACATAACGCTGCTCGACCAGCGGCATCTTCAGATCGCGGGTCAGTTTGTCCTTCAGGCTGGCGAAGCTCGGTACTTCTGGCGCCTGGACGCCCAGCAGCTTGATCAGATGGTAGCCAAACTCGGTGCGCACCGGAGCAGATACCTGGCCATTCTGCAGCTGGTACAGCGCCTCTTCGAAGGCCGGGTCGTATACGCCCGGGCCGGCAAAGCCGAGGTCACCACCGCTGGTGGCGGAGCCTGGGTCCTGAGAGAACTCTTTGGCCAAAGCGGCAAAGTCCTCACCCTTGGCCAGACGCTGCTCGATCTCTTCGGCGCGGGCCTTGGCCTGGGCGTCGGTGACCTTGTCGTTGACCTCGATGAGGATGTGCGCGGCATGACGCTGCTCGGCCAGGTTGGCGATTTCCTTCTCGTACTGGGCCTTGAGCTCTTCGTCGGTCACTTTGACCTGATCGAAGAACGCCGACTTCTTCAGCTCGATGTAGTCGATCACGACCTGGTCAGGCGACATGAACTCCTTGGCGTGCTGGTCGTAGTGCGCCTTGACCTCTTCGTCGCTGACCTTGACTGCGGCCGGGTCGGCCTTGAACGTCAGGGAGGCGAAGTCGCGGGTCTGCTTCTCCAGGCGAGCAAAAGCATCGACCTGTTGATCGGTGACGAAGCTGCTGCCGGCCAGGCCGGTGCGCAGTTGGCCGATGAGCATTTCCTCGCCGAGCATCTCGCGGAACTGCATGCGACCGTAGCCCATCTGGCGGATCACCTGGTCGAAACGGTCAGCGCTGAACTTGCCGTCCACCTGGAACTCAGGGGTCTGCAAGATCACCTGATCCAGCGCGGCCTCGGAGAATGCGAACTTGGCATCCTCAGCACCTTGCAGCAGCAGCTTGCGGCTGATCAGCCCCTTGAGTGCCTCCTCTCGCAGCAACTTGTCATCCAACAGCGCCGGGTCGAAATCCTTGCCCAACTGTTGCATCAGTTGACGGCGCTGCATGTCGGCCGCCTGGCTCAGCTCGTTCTGGCTGATGGTCTGGCCGTTCACCTTGGCGGCGTCCTGGCTATGAGTGGCGGCCTGGAAAATGGCTTCGAAACCGGTCAATGCCATCAACACGACGATAAGGCCGATGATGGTCTTGGCAATCCAACCTTGTGAATTGTCCCTGATATTTTGCAGCATGCGTCCCCCAGAAACGGCTGTACCACTGCGTCGACAACCGCGGAGCGTGGGTAGAATCCTGATAAAAGAAAGGCGCATCCGAGGATGCGCCTTTTCTTAGCAAACGTGTCAGGCGGGAACGTTTGCGCCCCGCCATCACCGTGCTCGGACCAGGCCAGGCCGGGTCCGGCTGAAAGACGACTTAGTTGACGGCGTCTTTCAGGCCTTTGCCTGCCTTGAAACCTGGAACCTTGGCGGCTTCGATCTTGATTGCCTTGCCGGTTTGCGGGTTGCGGCCGGTACGCTCGGCGCGCTCCTTGACCGAGAAGGTACCAAAGCCAACCAGTACCACATCGTCACCTTGCTTCAGGGCGCCGGTGACGGATTCGATGACTGCGTCCAGCGCACGGCCGGCTACAGCTTTCGGGATGTCTGCAGATGCGGCGATAGCGTCAATCAGTTCCGACTTGTTCACTCTAAGTCCCCTTATTTCTCTATTGAGTTTGTTTCTAAGTATGTAATGAAAAGCTTATGAAACGTGTGCTGGGAGGCATGGCGACAATAACGTGCCGCTTTATAGCAAGGCGCCGAAAATACTGTCAAGGAAAGCCCCCCAGCCAAAAACTACTAATGCGTGCTGATTCTTTCCTTAGCATCGCCGTCGCGCTTCTCGTCTTTCGCGACAATCTCCGGAGCCACATCTGGCAAGGGCTCCGGGGCGTATTGCAGCGCAATTTGCAGGACTTCGTCAATCCATTTGACCGGTTTGATCTGAAGATCCTGTTTGATATTTTCAGGAATCTCCTTGAGATCGCGAACATTCTCCTCGGGAATGATCACCGTCTTGATCCCGCCACGGTGTGCCGCCAGCAGTTTTTCCTTCAACCCGCCAATGGCCAATACCTGGCCACGCAAGGTGATTTCGCCGGTCATGGCCACGTCGGCACGTACCGGAATCTGCGTCAGCGCCGACACCAGTGCGGTGCACATTCCGATACCGGCACTTGGGCCGTCTTTCGGCGTGGCGCCCTCAGGCATGTGAATGTGCACGTCATGCTTCTCGTGGAAGTCGGCGGCAATCCCCAGGCTGCGGGCGCGGCTGCGTACCACGGTCTGCGCGGCGGTAATCGACTCGACCATGACATCGCCCAGCGAGCCGGTCTTGATCAACTGGCCCTTGCCGGGGATGACCACGGCCTCGATGGTCAGCAACTCGCCACCCACCTGGGTCCAGGCCAGGCCGGTTACCTGGCCGATCTGATCCTGCTGCTCGGCCAGGCCATAGCGGAACTTGCGCACGCCCAGCAGGTGCTCCAGCTGCTCGCTGGCCACCTTGACCTTGACCTGCTTCTGCCCGGTATGTTCCTTGACCACCTTGCGGCAGACCTTGGCAATTTGCCGCTCCAGGCCCCGCACACCGGCTTCACGGGTGTAGTAGCGGATGATGTCGCGAATCGCCGAGATGTCGACTTCCAGCTCTTCCTTCTTCAAGCCGTTGGCCTTGACCTGCTTGGGCACCAGGTACTTGACCGCGATGTTGATCTTTTCGTCCTCGGTGTAGCCAGGCAGACGGATGACTTCCATCCGGTCCAGCAGCGCCGGCGGGATGTTCATCGAGTTCGAGGTGCACAGGAACATCACGTCCGAGAGGTCGTAGTCGACCTCCAGGTAGTGGTCGTTGAAGTTGTGGTTCTGTTCAGGGTCGAGCACTTCCAGCAGTGCCGAAGCGGGGTCACCGCGCATGTCGCTGCCCATCTTGTCGATCTCGTCGAGCAGGAACAACGGGTTGCGCACGCCCACCTTGGTCATCTTCTGGATCAGGCGACCCGGCATGGAGCCGATGTAGGTACGGCGGTGGCCACGGATCTCGGCCTCGTCACGCACGCCACCCAGGGCCATGCGCACGAACTTGCGGTTGGTGGCGGCAGCGATCGACTCGGCCAGCGAGGTCTTGCCGACACCGGGTGGCCCGACCAGGCACAGCACCGGACCGCGGATCTTCTTGACGCGCTTCTGCACGGCAAGGTATTCGAGGATGCGTTCCTTGACCTCTTCCAGGCCATAGTGGTCGGCATCGAGGATTTCCTCGGCCTTGGTCAGGTCCAGACGCACCTTGCTCTGAGCCTTCCACGGCACCTGCACCAACCAGTCGAGGTACGAGCGCACCACGGTAGCTTCGGCCGACATCGGAGACATTTGCTTGAGCTTGTTCAGCTCCGCCTGAGCCTTGGTCAAGGCATCTTTAGGCAGACCTGCGGCTTCGATGCGCTTTTTCAGCTCTTCGACTTCATTGTGGCCTTCGTCACCATCGCCAAGTTCTTTCTGAATGGCCTTCATCTGCTCATTCAGGTAGTACTCGCGCTGGCTGCGCTCCATCTGCTTCTTGACCCGGCCGCGAATGCGCTTTTCGACCTGCAGGAGGTCGATTTCGGCATCCAGCAGTGCCAGCACGTGCTCGACACGGGTAGTCAAGTCGACGATTTCAAGAATTTCCTGCTTCTGCTCGATCTTCAGGGCCATGTGCGCGGCCATGGTGTCGACCAGGCGCCCTGGCTCGTCGATGCTGTTCAGCGAAGACAGCACTTCGGCAGGCACCTTCTTGCCCAGCTGAACGTATTGTTCGAACTGCGACAGCAGCGTGCGCACGAACACTTCCGACTCGCGCTCGGCAGTGTCGGTTTCGTCGATCAGGGAGACTTCGGCACGGATGTGCCCTTCAACTTCGGAGAAGCGCTCGACCGCACCCCGCTGTTCGCCTTCGACCAGCACCTTGACGGTGCCATCAGGCAGCTTCAGCAGTTGCAGCACGGTGGCAACGGTACCGACGCGGTACAGGGCGTCCTCACCCGGATCGTCGTCGGCTGGATTCTTCTGGGCCAGCAGAAGGATCTGCTTTTCGCCCGTCATCGCCGCCTCGAGGGCTTCGATGGACTTTTCGCGCCCCACGAACAGCGGGATAACCATGTGCGGGTAAACAACGACATCGCGCAATGGCAAAAGAGGCAAGTCGAGGGTGGTCTTCATGATTTCGCCTCTACAGCGGCCTTATGGCCGGAAACCGGTGGAAATGATGCTTGGACCTAATGTGGGGGCACGCTTGAGAAATTACAAGCGCTTGCACAGGAAAAGCAGAAAGGGGCCCGTAGGCCCCCTTCTTGCTTGCAACCGAGAACCGGCCATTGCCTGAATCAGGCGTCTGGTGCGGCTTTGGCTTGCGGTTCGCTGTTTTCGTAAATCATCAGCGGCTGCGAGGTACCTTCAATGACGCTCTCGTCGATAACCACCTTGCTGACATCCTTTTTCGAAGGAATCTCATACATGGTATCGAGCAGCACGCCTTCGAGGATCGAACGCAGGCCACGAGCGCCAGTCTTGCGCTCCAGGGCCTTGCGTGCAACGGCCTTGAGCGCATCGCTGCGAAACTCGAGGTCGACGCTTTCCATCTCGAACAGCTTGGCATACTGCTTGGTCAGGGCATTCTTCGGCTCGGTGAGGATCTGCATCAACGCAGCCTCATCCAGCTCGTCGAGGGTAGCCAGTACCGGCAGGCGGCCGACGAATTCCGGAATCAGGCCAAACTTGACCAGATCGTCCGGCTCGACCTCACGCAGGGACTCACCAACCTTCTTGCCCTCTTCCTTGCTGCGCACTTCGGCACCAAAACCGATGCCGCCTTTGGTGGAGCGGTTCTGGATGACCTTTTCCAGGCCCGAGAACGCACCACCGCAGATGAACAGGATGTTGCGGGTATCAACCTGCAGGAATTCCTGTTGCGGGTGCTTGCGGCCGCCTTGCGGCGGGACCGAGGCCACGGTGCCTTCGATCAGCTTCAGCAGTGCCTGCTGCACGCCCTCGCCCGAGACATCACGGGTAATGGACGGGTTGTCCGACTTGCGCGAGATCTTGTCGATTTCGTCGATGTAGACAATGCCCATCTGGGCCTTTTCCACGTCGTAGTCGCACTTCTGCAACAGCTTCTGGATGATGTTTTCGACGTCCTCACCCACATAACCGGCTTCGGTCAGGGTGGTGGCGTCAGCAATGGTGAACGGTACGTTCAACAGGCGTGCCAGGGTTTCGGCGAGCAGGGTCTTACCCGAGCCGGTCGGCCCGATGAGCAGGATGTTGCTCTTGCCCAGTTCGACTTCGTCACCCTTCTTGTCACGCTGGTTCAGGCGCTTGTAGTGGTTGTACACCGCTACGGCCAGCACCTTCTTCGCGCGCTCCTGACCAATCACGTACTGGTCCAGGATGCCGCTGATTTCTTTCGGCGAAGGCAATTTGTGCGCGCTGCTCTCGGCCTGGGCTTCCTGCACCTCCTCACGGATGATGTCGTTGCACAGGTCGACGCACTCGTCGCAGATAAATACCGAGGGCCCGGCAATCAGTTTGCGCACTTCGTGCTGGCTTTTGCCGCAGAAGGAGCAATAAAGCAATTTGCCGCTGTCCTCGCCGTTACGGGTGTCAGTCATTCGATCGATCCAATCCGGTAGGCTTGCAACACAAGATGAAGGCAATTGCGGGCTTTTTCAAGTCCGCAGGTAGGCGCTTTCGACGCCCACCTGCTCTGACCCCCCGGTTCAGGAGGCCAGTTGCCGCTTGTCGTAGACCGAGTCGATCAGGCCGTACTCGGCTGCGCGCGAGGCGCTCATGAAGTTGTCACGCTCGGTGTCACGCTTGATGGTCTCGAGTTCCTGGCCGGTGTGATAGGCCAGCAGCTCGTTCAGACGGGCCTTGATATTGAGGATTTCCTGGGCGTGGATCTCGATATCGGTGGCCTGACCCTGGAAGCCGCCCAGCGGCTGGTGGATCATCACGCGCGAGTTAGGCAGGCAATGACGCTTGCCCTTGGCACCTGCCGCCAGCAGGAAGGCGCCCATGCTGCAGGCCTGGCCGATGCAGATGGTCGAAACGTCCGGCTTGATGAACTGCATGGTGTCGTAGATCGACATGCCGGCGGTGACGGAACCGCCCGGCGAGTTGATGTACAGATGGATATCCTTGTCCGGGTTTTCCGCCTCAAGGAACAGCAGTTGCGCAACGACGAGGTTGGCCATGTAGTCCTCTACCGGGCCAACCAGGAAGATCACTCGCTCCTTCAACAGACGCGAGTAGATGTCGTAAGCGCGTTCGCCACGGGCGGACTGCTCGATAACCATCGGGACCAGGCCGCCTGCGGCCTGGATGTCAGAGCTCTGCTGAATATAAGAATTGCGGGACATGTCCTGCGCTCACTCCCAAATAGTCATGGCTTGAATACGCACAAGCCAGCTCGAAGGCTGGCTTGTGGAGGTTTCCTACGAGAGAAGACCGTTACTCAGCAGCGGCAGGCGCCTCGGCTGGTTTAACGGCTTCTTCGTACGAGACCGACTTGTCGGTCACAGTCGCTTTCTGCAGAACAGTATCTACAACTTGTTCTTCCAGCACAACCGAACGCACTTCGTTCAGTTGCTGGTCGTTCTTGTAGTACCAAGCGATGACCTGCTCAGGCTCTTGGTAAGCCGAAGCCATTTCTTCGATCATCTCGCGAACCTTGGCGTCGTCCGGCTTCAGCTCGAACTGCTTGACCACTTCGGCCACGATCAGGCCCAGCACGACGCGGCGCTTGGCTTGCTCTTCGAACAGTTCGACTGGCAGCTGCTCAGGCTTGATGTTGCCACCAAACTGCTGAACTGCCTGCACGCGCAGACGGTTGACTTCGTTTTCCAGCAGGGCCTTTGGCACTTCGATCGGGTTGGCGGCCAGCAGACCGTCCATGACCTGGTTCTTGACCTTGGTCTTGATCGCCTGACGCAGCTCACGCTCCATGTTCTTGCGAACTTCGGCGCGGAAGCCTTCCAGCGTCGATTCCTTGATGCCGAACTGGGCGAAGAACGCTTCGTTCAGTTCTGGCAGTACAGGTGCCGAAACGCTGTTGACGGTGATGGTGAACTCGGCGGCTTTGCCAGCCAGGTCCAGGTTCTGATAGTCCTCTGGGAAGGTCACGTTGACAACGCGCTCCTCGCCAGCCTTGGCGCCTACCAGGCCCTCTTCGAAGCCTGGGATCATGCGGCCGGAGCCCAGCACCAGCAGGGTGCCCTTGGCCGAACCACCGGCAAACGCTTCACCGTCGACCTTGCCGACGAAGTCGATGTTGACCTGGTCGTCGTTCTGCGCAGCGCGCTCGACGGCCTCGAAGCGGGTGTTCTGCTTGCGCAGCACTTCCAGCATGTTGTCCAGGTCGCTGTCAGCCACTTCGGCGCTCAGGCGCTCGACCTTGATCGACTCGAGGCCCGCAACAGTGAACTCAGGGAAGACTTCGAAGATGGCGACGAACTCCAGATCCTTGCCCTTTTCGAAGGACTTGGGCTCTACAGCCGGGGCGCCAGCCGGGTTCAGCTTCTGCTCGACGATGGCTTCGTAGAAGGAAGCCTGGACCAGGTCACCGAAAGCCTCTTGACGGGCGTCCGCCTCGAAACGCTGACGGATCACGGTCATCGGTACTTTACCAGGACGGAAGCCCGCAATCTTGGCGCGCTTGGCAGTCTGCTGCAGACGCTTGTTGACTTCGTTCTCGACGCGCTCGGCCGGAACGGCGATGGTCATGCGGCGCTCGAGAGCGGAAGTGTTTTCAACAGAAACTTGCATGGATATTCCTCGTTGCACAGACGTTAGCCGGCGTTAGCCCGACTCCAGAATCAAGGGCAAACATTCTAGTGAGTCACGCAGCAGAAGTCACCCCACACGGGACGACTGAAAACAACGCCGGTCGATTAACTTTCAAGGCCCGCACGGCACAGCGCCAGGCCTGCTTCCAAAAGGGCTGCACGGCGCCGGAGGGCGGCCTGCAGCCGAAATACTTTGTCAAACAACTACCCGCAACGCATTCGCCTCCTTTATTGAGGATCAATGTCGTTGAACTGGCAGTACTCCTCCCATTCCAGCCCCAGCGCCTCGGCCACTTCACGGTGCGTTTCCAGGCGCATGGCCTGCAACTGCTCCGGGGATTCAGCAATCAATTGCAGCGCCAGCTCCCAGGGCTCAATACCCTGCTCCTCGGCGGCATCCTCGAACGCCCACTCGATCTGCTGGGCCTGCTCACGCGCATCCAGCTCGCGGATCTCCTCGAGCAACTGCGGATTGGCTTCGGCAAAGCGCTGCAGCGCCAGGGCCTGACGGGCTTCTTTTGCAATCATCGTGATGTCCTTTGCCGGCCGAACAGGCCGGTGTTTCAACCGGCTGAAATCTAACAGCTTTTATTGGGGTGCCACCAGAGGATTACAAGGGGCAGGAGGTGTTTTGGCTGAGGCGCGGCTCATCACCGCTACGCAGACCCAAAACAAAAAGGCGCCCGATCTCACGATCAAGGCGCCTTTCAGGAATATGGGGTGGACGATGGGAATCGAACCCACGACAACTGGAATCACAATCCAGCGCTCTACCAACTGAGCTACGCCCACCATATTGCGGTCTTGCGGTACAACCTTACAGAAGCATGGTGCGGACGAAGAGACTCGAACTCTTACAGCTTGCGCCGCTGGAACCTAAATCCAGTGTGTCTACCAATTTCACCACGTCCGCGTAACGCTTAAAACAAAGGCGCCAGATGCTATCGAGGCGCCCTTGAAAAATATGGGGTGGACGATGGGAATCGAACCCACGACAACTGGAATCACAATCCAGCGCTCTACCAACTGAGCTACGCCCACCATATTGCATTACAACCTACTTGCTTGCCAAAGCTGCCTAATGGCGCACCCGGCAGGACTCGAACCTGCGACCATCCGCTTAGAAGGCGGATGCTCTATCCAGCTGAGCTACGGGCGCTTAAGCTTGAAGCCTAACCGAACGAGACGCTAACAAGGAACTGTTAAACCACTCATTCTGCCCGACTTAGCCAACCAGTGCTAGGCTGTGCCCGACAAGTGCGGCGAATCTTATAGTCGACCCCGAAAGTCGTCAACACCTTTTTCGAAAAAATTTAAATTATTTAAGGGGTTAGGGGATTTGCCCGACCACCCGCCTTTGCCCTTGGCCCATGTCGTGCGAGAATGCACGTTCTTTATTGTTCCTTCTCGATGGTTAATCACGCGTCTATGACTGCACACCTAATCGATGGCAAGGCTATCGCCGCCAGCCTGCGCCAGCAGATCGCTCAACGTGTCGTGGAGCGTCGCCAGCAAGGCCTGCGTACGCCGGGCCTGGCAGTGATCCTGGTCGGCACCGACCCCGCCTCCCAAGTCTATGTCTCGCACAAGCGCAAGGACTGCGAAGAGGTCGGCTTCATTTCGCAGGCTTTCGACCTGCCCAGCGAGACCACGCAACAAGCCCTGACCGAGCTGATCGACCGTCTCAATGACGACCCGGCCGTCGACGGCATCCTGTTGCAACTGCCGCTGCCGGCACACCTGGACGCCTCGTTGCTGCTCGAGCGCATTCGCCCGGACAAGGATGTGGACGGCTTCCATCCGTACAACATCGGCCGCCTGGCCCAGCGTATTCCACTGCTGCGCCCGTGCACACCGAAAGGCATCATGACCCTGCTGGAAAGCACCGGCCAGGACCTGTACGGCATGAACGCGGTGATCGTCGGCGCGTCCAACATCGTTGGCCGCCCGATGGCCATGGAACTGCTGCTGGCCGGCTGCACCGTGACCGTCTGCCATCGCTTCACCAAGGACCTGGCCGGCCATGTCGGGCGTGCCGACCTGGTGGTCGTGGCTGCCGGCAAGCCGGGCCTGGTCAAGGGTGAGTGGGTCAAGGAAGGCGCCATCGTCATCGACGTGGGCATCAACCGCCAGGAAGACGGCAAGCTGGTCGGCGACGTGGTCTACGAGACTGCCCTGCCCCGCGCCGGCTGGATCACACCGGTGCCGGGCGGCGTCGGGCCGATGACCCGGGCGTGCCTGCTGGAGAACACGCTGTACGCGGCAGAAGAGCTGCACAAGTAATACCGCGTAATGCGAAAACGGCACCTTTTGCAGGTGCCGTTTTTTTTGCCCGTGACAAATGACCTCTTCGCGGACGAGCCTGCTCTTGCAAGCGGTTGTCCGGCCCCCCCAGGGGGCGGGGGAAGCCACCACGGTGTTCAGCCGATCACTTCCTGGCCGCCTCCCAAGACTTCAGCAGTTCGTTGTAGCTGACGGTCTCGCCCATGGGCTTTTCGTTGGCCAGCTTGGCTTTCGGCGCACCCGGCTGGTCGAACCAGTACTGGGCGTCCTTCTCCGGATTCAACTTGGGTGCACACGTCGCCTGGGCATTGGAGCGTTGCAGGCGCTCCATCATGCGGTCCTGGTCGCGGGCCAGCCCATCCAGGGCTTCCTGCGGGGTCTTTTCGCCACTGGCGACTTCGGCGATATGGCTCCACCACAATTGCGCCAACCGCGGGTAGTCCGGCACGTTGGTGCCGGTCGGCGTCCACTGCACCCGCGCCGGGCTGCGATAGAACTCCACCAGCCCACCGAGCTTGGGCGCCAACTCGGTCATGGCCTGGGAGTTGATGTCCGACTCACGAATCGGCGTCAGGCCGACGATGGTCTTTTTCAGCGATACGGTCTTTGAGGTGACGAACTGGGCGTACAGCCACGCCGCCAGGCGTTGCTTCTCGGGGGTGGACTTGAAGAAGGTCCACGAGCCGGTGTCCTGGTAGCCGAGTTTCATACCCTCTTCCCAGTATGGCCCCTTCGGTGAAGGCGCCATGCGCCACTTCGGCGTGCCGTCGGCATTCACAACCGGCAAGCCGGGCTTCGTCATGTCGGCGGTGAACGCGGTGTACCAGAATATCTGCTGGGCAATGTTGCCTTGCGCCGGCACAGGGCCGGCTTCGGAGAAGGTCATGCCCTGCGCTTCCTTGGGCGCGTAGGCACGCATCCAGTCCACGTACTTCTGCGTGGCATAGACGGCGGCCGGCCCATTGGTATCGCCGCCGCGGGTCACGCTGGAACCCACCGGATGGCAGTCCTCCACGCGAATGCCCCATTCATCGACCGGCAAACCATTGGGCAGGCCCTTGTCGCCGCCGCCGGCCATCGAGAACCAGGCATCGGTGAAGCGCCAGCCCAGTGACGGGTCTTTCTTTCCGTAGTCCATGTGCCCGTAGACACGCTTGCCGTCGATCTCCTTGACGTCTTCGGTGAAGAACTTGGCAATGTCCTCGTACGCCGACCAGTTCACTGGCACCCCCAGTTCATAGCCGTACTTCTCTTTGAACCTGGCCTTCAACTCAGGCCGTTCGAACCAGTCGGCGCGGAACCAGTACAGGTTGGCGAACTGCTGGTCGGGCAGTTGGTAGACCTTGCCATCGGGCGCGGTGGTGAAGGAAATACCGATGAAGTCCTTCAGGTCGAGGGTCGGCGAGGTGTAGGCTTTGCCCTCGTTGGCCATCAGGTCGGTGATCGATTCCACTTTGCCGTAGCGAAAGTGCGTACCGATCAGGTCGGAGTCGTTGACCCAGCCGTCATAAATGTTCTTGTCCGACTGCATCTGCGTCTGCAGTTTTTCCACCACATCGCCTTCCTGCAGCAGGTCGTGGGTCAACTGGATGCCGGTGATCTCACTGAAAGCCTTGGCCAGCACCTTGGATTCGTATTCATGGGTGGTGATGGTTTCCGACACAACGTTGATCTTCATCCCGCGAAACGGCTCGGCTGCCTTGATGAACCACTGCAATTCGGCCAACTGCTGTTCGGGGGTAAGGGTCGAAGGCTTGAACTCGCTGCCGATCCATTTCTTTGCCGCCTCTTCGTACTGGTCGGCCCAGGCTGTGCCTTGCACGCTGGCCAGTACCAGCAACGCGGCCAGGGTCAAATGTCGCCTGTTGTGTTTGTTGTCGAACATTGTGATCTCCCGTTTCAGTTATCCCACAGGGCCGCTCGCTCAGCCCCAGCGCAACACCACCGCCAGCCACGCCAGCGACAGCAGCGAGGCCACCCACAATGGCCAGTCGCTGACACCGACCACCAGCAGGTGCAGGTAGGCGCTGGCCAGCAGGCCGATGAACAAACGGTCACCACGGCTGGTGACCAGCGGCAAAAAGCCCCGTCGCTCTACGCAGGGGCGACGCAGTTCAAGCAGGGTCATGCCCAGCAGCAACAGGCCCACAGCGGCGAAGAACAGCGCTGTCGGCAGGGTCCAGGCCATCCACTCCATGCGTTGCCCTCCTCACACCCGGCCCAGGGCGAAGCCCTTGGCCACATGATTGCGCACGAACCAGATCACCAGCATGCCCGGCAAGATGGTCAGCACCCCCGCTGCCGCCAGCACACCCCAGTCGATGCCCGATGCCGACACCGTGCGGGTCATCACCGCGGCAATCGGCTTGGCATTCACCGAGGTCAGGGTGCGCGCCAGCAGCAGTTCGACCCAGGAGAACATGAAACAGAAAAACGCCGTGACGCCGATGCCCGAGCCAATCAGCGGTATGAAGATCTTCACGAAGAAGCGCGGAAAACTGTAGCCGTCAATGTAGGCGGTTTCGTCGATTTCCCTTGGCACGCCCGACATGAAACCCTCCAGGATCCACACCGCCAGCGGTACGTTGAACAGGCAATGGGCCAGCGCCACGGCAATGTGGGTATCGAACAGCCCGATCGACGAGTACAACTGGAAGAACGGCAGCAGGAACACCGCCGGTGGCGCCATGCGGTTGGTCAGCAGCCAGAAGAACAGGTGGCGGTCGCCGAGAAAGCGGTAGCGCGAGAACGCATAGGCCGCGGGCAACGCCACGAGCAGTGAAATCAGCGTGTTCAGGCACACGTAGTACAGCGAGTTGATGTAGCCGCTGTACCAGCTGGCGTCGGTGAAGATCACTCGGTAGTTGTCGAGCGTGAACGCCTGCGGCCACAGGGTCAGGCCGCCAAGGATCTCGGCGTTGCTCTTGAACGACATGTTCAGCAACCAGTAGATCGGCACCAGCAGGAAGAAGAAGTACAGCAGCAGGGCCATTGATTTGCGTGTGCTCATGGCCTAGTCCTTGTCGGCATGGGTCATGGCTGTGTAGAACAGCCACGACACCAGCAGGATGATCAGGAAGTACACCAGTGAAAACGCTGCCGCCGGCCCCAGGTCGAACTGCCCTACGGCCATACGCGTGAGGGTCTGGCTGAGGAACGTGGTCGCATTGCCTGGCCCGCCGCCGGTCAGCACGAACGGCTCGGTGTAGATCATGAAACTGTCCATGAAGCGCAGCATCAACGCGATCACCAGCACGTTCTTGAGCTTGGGCAGCTGGATATGGCGAAACACCGCCCAGCCCGAGGCCCGATCGATGCGCGCGGCCTGGTAGTACACGTCGGGGATCGCACGCAGCCCCGAATAGCACAGCAAAGCCACCAACGAAGTCCAGTGCCACACATCCATCACCAGCACGGTGAGCCAGGCGTCGAACGGGTCACCGGCGTAGTTGTAGCTGACCCCGAGCTTGGCCAGGGAAGCGCCGAGCAGGCCGATGTCGGCACGGCCGAAAATCTGCCAGATAGTGCCGACCACGTTCCACGGGATCAGCAACGGGATAGCCATGACGATCAAGCACACCGAGGCCATACGGCCTTTGGTTGGCATGGCCAGGGCGATGCCTATACCCAACGGAATTTCGATCAGCAGGACGCAGGCCGAGTAAATGAACTGGCGCAGCAATGCATCGTGCAGCGCCGGGTCGCGCAGTACCTGGCGGTACCAGTCGGCACCGACGAAGTAGCGGCTGGACTGGTCGAAGATGTCCTGCACCGAGTAGTTGACCACCGTCATCATCGGCACCACCGCGCTGAACGCGACCAGCAGGAACACCGGCAGCACCAGCCACCAGGCCTTGTTGTTCGGCACCTTGTTGTTCATGGCCCGGCCTCCAGCAGCACATCGTCGACATACAGCATCAGCCACTGCGCCGGCAGGCTGACCCAGGCCTTGTCCACAGGCAACGGGCGGTCCTCGCCCAGCCTCGCCTTGAGCGCGACACCGCCCAGTTCGAGGGTGACGATGCGATAGGTACCCAGGTCTTCGACGTCCAGCACCCGTGCCGGGTAGGCACCCTCGAACGGGCTGTCCCACAGCTGCACGAACTCCGGGCGAATGCCCAGCTGCAGCCGCCCGCCCGCCAATGCAGCCAGGCGCTCGCACACGCCATCGGGCAGTACCAACTGGACATCGCCGAACACCACCGCGCCCGCCTCGGCACGCACGTCAATCAAGTTCATGCCCGGGCTACCGATGAAATAACCGACGAACGTATGCCGCGGTCGCTCGAACAGCTCGCGCGGCGTGCCGAACTGGACGATGCGGCCGCCGTGCATCACCGCGATCTTGTCAGCGAAGGTCGAGGCCTCCAACTGGTCGTGGGTGACGTAGATCATGGTGATGTTGAACTGCTCATGGATCTGCTTCAGCTTGCGCCGCAGCTTCCACTTCAGATGCGGGTCGATCACCGTCAGCGGCTCGTCGAACAGGATCGCCGACACGTCATCGCGCACCAGGCCACGCCCCATGGAGACTTTCTGCTTTTCATCGGCGGTGAGGTTGCGTGCTTTCTTGCGCAACACGGCAGTCAGCTCGAGCACTTCGGCAATTTCTTCCACACGGGCACGCACCCGGGCTTCATCGAGCCCCTGGTTGCGCAAGGGGAAGGCCAGGTTGTCGAACACCGTCATGGTGTCGTACACCACCGGGAACTGGAACACCTGGGCGATATTGCGCGCCTGCGGGGACAGCTGGTTGACCGGCTTGCCGTCGAACAGCACCTCGCCATGAGACGGCGTCAGCAGCCCGGAAATGATATTGAGCAAGGTCGACTTGCCGCAGCCCGACGGCCCGAGCAACGCATAGGCACCGCCCTGTTCCCACACATGTTCGAGTGCGTGCAGGGCATAGTCTGCCTCGCTGGCGGGCTGGCGGCTGTAACTGTGCGCCAGCTGGCGCAGGCGGATTTCGGCCATCACCCTCTCCTCGCCTGGCGCAGCCCCGGGGCCTGCACCAACACCCCGGCGCTGTCGAAAACGAACAGCTTGTGCGTGGGGATGAACACGCGTATCGGCGTGTCCACCTGGTATTCGTGCACCCCGGGAAGGTGCAGCACCATGCGCCAGTATTCGTTGCGCACATGCAGAAATGTTTCTGACCCACTGATCTCGGCCAACTCCACCAGCACCGCCAGCTCCAGGTCATCGTCATGGGCCGGCACCAGCGCGATATGGCTGGGGCGCACGCCGAAGCGGTAGTCACCTTCGGCCAGCGGCTCCAGGTCGGCATTGCGGGCAAAGTGCACGGTCTGGGCCAGGCTCACCTCGTTACCCGTGATACGGCCAGACACCAGGTTGATCGGCGGCTCGGAAAACAGCTCGGCAGCCAGCACGCTGCTGGGGCGCTGATAGACCTCGGCGGTGGGCCCGCTCTGCACGATACGGCCTTCGTGCACAAGCGTGGTGGTGCCGCCCAGTGCCAGCGCCTCGTTGGGCTCGGTGGTGGCGTACACAGCAATGCAATGGCGCGCCGCGAACAGCTCGCGCAGCTCCTGGCGCAGGCCTTCGCGCAACTTGTAGTCGAGGTTGACCAATGGCTCGTCGAAGAGGATCAACGAGGCATCCTTGACCAGTGCCCTGGCCATCGCCGTGCGTTGCTGCTGGCCACCGGAGAGCTCCAGTGGCAGGCGTTGCAGGTAGGTTTCGATGCGCAGCATCTCGGCAGTTTCCTGCACCCGCCGTCGGATCTGGTCCTCGGCCATGCGCGCCTGGCGCAGCGGCGAGGCGATGTTTTCGTACACGCTCAAGGTCGGGTAATTGATGAATTGCTGATACACCATCGACACATTGCGCTGACGCACCGGCACACCGGTGACGTCCTGGCCATCCATCAGCACCCGCCCCCGGTCCGGACGGTCCAGCCCGGCCATCAGGCGCATCAGGCTGGTCTTGCCGGCCAGGGTGCGACCCAGCAGCACATTGAACGAACCGGGCTCGAAACGCAGTGACGCCTCGACGATCCACGGCTGGTTGTCGACGCTACGGCTGACCTGCTCCAGCACCAGGGACATGGCGTGGCCTTTTTGTGATTGTTGTCTGCCGGCTACAGCCAGATCCGTGCCAGTCCTTGCCCGGTGCTCTGGTTCGGGGCCTGGGTGGCAGCGCTGGCAAATCGCGGGCGCGCAGGTGAACACAATCACTGCACAACTGGACACTGGCCAGTTTGACAATGAACAGCCGTGGACAACACTGAACGGCGGTCGACCCATGACAACAATCACACAGGACAGGCCCATGGCCGCATCCGCTTCGACCCACACCCGCCTGATCCAGGCTTCCTGGGACCGCTGCCGCGACCACGGCCTGCAGCCGCAGCATGCGCCGGACTTTGACTGCCTGTCCCGCGCCGAGCTCAGCGCCCTGCTGGAGCGGCGCCAAAACCTGCTACGCCTGACCCGCGAGGAAGTGCTACCGCACTATGCGCACCTCTTGGGTAACGCCAGCTACCTGGTGATGCTGGCCGATGCCAGCGGCTGCCTGCTCGACAGCTGGGGCTCGCGGCGTTTCATCGAACCGCGCCAGCACCATGGTTTCAGCGCCGGCGCCCATTGGCACGAACGTGGCGTCGGCACCAATGCCCTGGGCACCACACTGATTTGCGCCGAAGCGATTCACGTCGGCCAGGACGAACACTTCCTGCGCCAGAACCGCTACATGTCCAGCGCCGCCGCCCCCCTGTTCGACGCCGCACGGCAGCTGGTCGGAGTGCTCGACGTAGCCAGCGACGGCTACCTGCCGGCCAGCCAGACGCTTGGGCTGGTGCGCATGATGGGCCAGAGCCTGGAAAACCGCCTGATCCTCGCCGAACATGCTGACCAGCATGCACAACTGATCTTCAACAGCGCCTCCGACAACCTCGACAGCCCTTGGGCCGGCTTGCTGGTGTTCGATGAGCGCGGACAGGTGTTGGCTGCCAATCACCGGGCCGATAGCCTGCTCGGCGTAAACCCGCTGCAGCAAAACATCGAGCAACTGTTCCAGTTACCCCTGCAACAGCTGCTCAGCCATCCCCGACAACAGCCCTTCGCTCTGCAGGCCACCGGGCGCAACCGCTTTCACTGCCAGTGGCACCCCCCACGCGAAACCATTCGACGCCCCGAAGCCGGCAACGCCGAGCCGCGCCTGGAAAAAGCCTTGAAACAAGCCGGCCTGCTATTGGAGAAGGACATCCCGGTGTTGGTGGAGGGCGAAACAGGCGTAGGCAAAGAAGTGTTCGTCGACACCCTGCACCGGGCCAGCAGCCGCGCCAGGCAGCCGCTGGTCGCCGTAAACTGTGCGGCGATCCCGGCCGAACTGGTGGAGTCGGAACTGTTCGGCTATGACAAAGGCGCGTTCACCGGCGCCCACCACAAGGGCAACCCAGGGCTGATCCGCAAGGCCGACCACGGCATCCTGTTTCTGGATGAGATTGGCGACATGCCACTGCCCACCCAGGCCCGCCTGCTGCGCGTACTGCAGTCGCGCAGCATCCAGCCGCTGGGCAGTGGCGAACCGGTGCCGGTGGATATCCGCGTGGTGTCGGCGAGCAATCGCAACCTGGCCGAAGAAGTGCGCGCCGGGCGCTTTCGCCAGGACCTGTACTACCGCATCGCCGGCCTGACACTGGTGCTGCCTCCCCTGCGCGAACGCGCTGACCGGCGCCAGCTGATTGAGCAGGTGCATGCCCGCTACCGCGAGCCCGGGCAACCTGCACGGCTGCCCCCGGCCATAATCGACCTGTTCGATCAACACCCCTGGCCGGGCAACCTGCGCGAACTGGTGAGTGTGCTACAGGTGGCGTTGGCCCTGGCGGCCAACGGGCCGGTCGGCGTCGAGCACCTTCCAGCGGGTTTTCTGGCCGAGTCGAAAACACCGGTGCCGATAGCGACTGAAGAGACGGACCTGCAGAGCCTGGTCGAGCAAGCCAATGGCAACCTGTCGGCGGTGGCCCGCCGACTGGGTATCAGCCGCACCACACTGTACAAGCGGTTGCGTGAGTGATGAATCGATTGGCCCTGAAGCGCGCCGCACAGCAGGTTTTCGAAGCCACCCCTGATCGACAGCAGGTGGCGCCCCCCGTGCAGCTCAAGACCACGGCCCGCTGATGGCCTTCAAGGGTCACGCCACTGCACTGGCTGCCGGTAGGCCTGTGCCCAGGCTTGCACGTCACTGGCGGGCATCGGCCGGGCGATGCAGTAACCCTGCGCCAGCTCGCAGCCCAGGCCCATCAGTACCCGACCGTGCTCGACACTCTCCAGCCCCTCGGCAATCACCTCGCGGCCAAACGCCCGCGCCAGGCCGATCACCGCCTCCGTCAGCGCCAGGTCGTCCTGGTCATGAAGGATGTCACGCACGAACGACTGGTCGATCTTGATCGTCTGGGTCGGCAAGCGTTTCAGGTAACTCAAGGACGAATAACCGGTGCCGAAATCGTCCAGTGAGAAACGCACACCCAGCGCACGGCAGGCATCCAGGCAGCGGCTGACATGCTGCAGGTTGTCGATGGCCACCGACTCGACGATTTCCAGGTCCAGCAGCGCCGGGTCCACCGCCGGGTACGCTGCCAGCAACTGCTGCAGGCGCTCGGCAAAGTCATTGCGCTGCAAATGCCGCGCGGCGATATTCACGCTCAGCGACCAGGGCTGCCCTTGGCGCTGCCAGGCCTGCAACTGGCTCAACGCCTGCCCGATCACCCACTCGCCGATTTCGACGATCAGGTCGGTCTGCTCTACCCATGGCAGGAAATCGCCAGGCGGCACCACACCACGGCCTGGCCGCTGCCAGCGCAATAAGCCCTCGAAGCCCAGTACCTTGCCACTGCGCAGGTTGACCTTGGGCTGGTAGTAAAGACACAGCTCACCGTTGCGCAGCGCCCGGCGCACGCGCGCCACGGTCTGGTGGGTGGCCTTGAGCTCCTGTTCCTGCGACACGTCGAACAGATGGTAACGGTTGCGCCCGCGCTGCTTGGCCACATACATGGCCTGGTCGGCGTGGCGCACCAGGGTGTCGGCATCTTCGTCATCCTGCGGGTACAGGGTCACGCCGATACTGGCGCTGAGCGACAGTGTATGCTCACGCACCACACAGGGCGCCGCCAAGGCACGCAACACCCGCTGCAGGGCTGCATGCAGCTGGTGCTCATCATCGACATCGCGCAGGATCAGCACGAATTCGTCGCCCGACAGCCGCGCCACGGCATCCCCACCACGCAGGATACTCTTCAGGCGCTGCGCCACTTCCACCAGCAGCAGGTCACCCACGGCATGCCCGTAGCCGTCGTTGACCGCCTTGAAACCATCCAGGTCGAGCATGCACACCGCCAGCGAGATGCCTTCGCGGCGCGAGTAGGCCAGAGCCTGGTTCAGCAGGTCGGACAGGTAGGCGCGGTTGGGCAGGCCGGTGAGCACATCGTGACCCACCCGCCACTGCAAGGTATGCAGCAGCTGGCGCTTCTCCGTGACGTCAAAGCGGATCGACACATACTTGCGCACCTGGCCTGTCAGCGGATCGACCAGTGGCACCATGGTGCTGTCGACCCAGTACAACGAACCGTCCTTGGACCGGTTGCAGATTTCGCCCTTCCACACCCGCCCGGCGACCAAAGCCCGCCACATGCCGACAAAGAACGTCGGTTCATGCAGCCCGGAATTGAGGATGCGGTGGTTGGCCCCCAACAGTTCTTCACGGCTGTAGCCCGAGATGCTGCAGAACTGCTGATTGACGTAGGTGATGTTCCCACGCAGGTCGGTTTCCGAAAAGATTGCGGCCGCGTCCACGGCCGCGCGATAGTTATCATCCATAAAGCATCCTGCCTTAGCGGTTGAAGCGCTCCACCAGGGCGCGCAATCCGGCGCACACGTGTTCCAGTTCGGTACCGCGCGAGGCGGCGGCGTTGGCGCTGTGGGCGCTGTGCTGGGCAATACCGGCTACGCCGTTGATCTGCCGCGAAACATCTTCTGCCACCGCCGACTGCTGCTGCGAGGCGGTGGCCATCTGCTGGCTCATGTCGCTGATGCGCTGTACCGCGTCACGAATGCCATGCAGCGCCTGTCGGGCTTCCTGCACCTGGGCAACGCCTTGCTCGGCACCGTCGATGCCTCGGCTGGCGATCGCCACGGCTTCCTCGGCGCCACTGCGCAGGGCATCGATGATGGCCTGGATGTGCAGGGTGGACTGGCGGGTCTTGTCGGCCAATGCCCGGACCTCGTCGGCGACCACGGCAAAGCCCCGGCCCTGCTCGCCCGCACGGGCAGCCTCGATGGCGGCGTTGAGGGCCAGCAGGTTGGTTTGCTCGGCAATGCCGCGGATCATCCCGGCTGCCTCGGCGATGGCGCCGGTCTGACCCGCCAGGTGGCTGACCGCCTGGTTGATCTGCGTCACAGTGCTGGCTAAGTTACGAATGGCCGTGCCGCTGGCATCGGCCACCTGGCTACCTTGCTCGGCCAGCAGGTGCGCCGTGTGTGCCTCGGCGGCGGTCAACTGCACGTGGTTGGCGACTTCGCCAATGGAGGCGGCCATCTGGTTCATTGCAGTGGCGCTCAGGTCGGTTTCGGCACGCTGCTCCAGCAATGCCGCCTCGGTGCTGCGCGACAACTGCCCGGCATCGCGAGCGGCCACGGCCATTTGCCCCGCCAGATCGCTTAGCCGCGTCAATGCGGTTTTCAGGCGTGCCTCTTCGCTGATCAGCATCAGTTGCAACTGCCCGGCAGCACCCGACAGGTCGCTGTAGGTCAAGGCTGCAACCGGGTCGGCGAAGGCACCTTCGGCACCCTGCACAATCTGCTGCAGCTGCCGCCCGAGGGCATTGCGCGCCCATAGACCGCAGGCCACGAACAGCCCCACGGTCAGCCCCTGCCCTACCAGGCCAGGCCACAACTGATTGGCACCCACCGCCAGCAGCCCACCGGCCAGTGGCAAGGCCAAGGCCTGCGTCAGCAAGCTCAGACGGCGCGGCGCCGACAATGCCGCCTGACCGTTGCGTAGCCGCGCATAGAGGGCTTCGGCACGGGCTACTTGCTCGCGCGTGGGGCATACGCGCACCGACTCGTAACCCACGACCCGCCCACCTTCGAGGATGGGGGTGACGTAGGCATTGACCCAGTAGTAGTCGCCGTTACGGCAGCGGTTCTTGACGATACCCATCCAGCTCTTGCCGGCTTTCAGGTAGCGCCACATCAACTCGTACACCGCCGGCGGCATGTCCGGGTGGCGCACCAGGTTGTGCGGGCTGCCGATCAGTTCGGCCTCGCTGTAGCCACTGATGGCGGCAAACTCAGGGTTGCAGTAGGTGATCAGGCTGGCGGTATCGGTAGCAGAAATCAGCCGCTGATCGGGGGGGAAACGTTGCTCGACCGGGGTTACCGGCAGGTTGAGGCGCACGATGAGACTCCATTCGATGACAAGCCGGTACCCAGTACATCGACGGCCATCGGAACCGATTCATGAGGATCCGTTCCAATGGGCAAAAGCGCTTCCTGCCGTTACGGCACGAGGCCGAACGGTACAAGGAAGGTGACGATGACTGACCGGTCAAGCCATGAATTCTACGAAATTCATCACATAAATAAAACAAAGGTGATCGATCATGGCGTTGCGCCACATTGATAGATATCGTTAAGTTCTTGATTCTAAATGGGAATTAAGCGATGACGAGATCAGCTTTGGGTATCGCCCTGCGCCGCTACCGCAAGCTGGCGGGCCTGACCCAGGCACAACTGGCTGAACGAACCGGCTTCGACCCCAAGACCATCAGCCGTTTCGAAACCAGCACCTACACCCCCAGCATCGATGCAATCATGGCGTTTGCCCAGGTGCTGGGCGTCAAGCCCAAGGACTTCTTCGCTGAACCGGACGACGAAGAGGAGCAGCGCGCCTACCTGTTCGGTGTCATCCACAACGCCCCACCCAAAGATCTTGGCAAGCTGATTGCAGCGGTGGATCAGGCACTGGCCAAGCCCTGAGCTATTTCAAGCGCCCCCTTTTACGGCACGCACCGAACTAGAGCATGGCAGGCTGGATTGCCCCACAACTGGTCAGACCGGTAAGGCCAAAAAACCTTGCAATCAGGTATTTTTCGCGCTTTTATGGCCTCGCGCTGAACAAACCGGTAAGACCACAATAATTAAGTCCTGCGCTCTTTCGCCCCGTGCGGCTACCGAAGCAAGGACACCGATCAGAGACTCCTCCCATGCTCAAATGGTGCTCGCGTTCGATTTTCCTGCAAGTCGTACTCGGCCTTGCCCTCGGCATCGCCTGCGGTCTGAGCTTCCCCGACCTCTCCCTGCAACTCAAACCCCTCGGCGACGGCTTCATCAAGCTGATCAAGATGCTCATCGGCCTGATCGTGTTCTGCGTGGTGGTCAGCGGCATTTCGGGTGCGGGTGACCTGAAAAAGGTCGGCCGCATCGGCCTGAAGTCGGTGATCTACTTCGAAGTGCTGACGACCCTGGCGCTGGTGATCGGCCTGGTGTTCGCCTTCACCAGTGGCATTGGCAGCGGTGCCAATATTCACCTGGATCAACTGTCCGCCGCCGATGCCAACGGCTTGGCCGAGCGCGGCCAGCACATCCATGGCGCCACGGCGTTCTTCATGGACCTGATCCCCACCTCGGTGATCGGTGCCTTCGCCGACAACAACATTCTTCAGGTGCTGCTGTTCTCGGTGCTGTTCGGCAGCGCGCTGAACCTGGTGGGCGACTCGGCCGCCGGCATTTCGCGACTGATCAACGAACTGAGCCATGTGATCTTCCGCATCATGGGCATGATCGTGCGCCTGGCGCCGATCGGCGTGTTCGGCGCCATTGCCTTCACCACCAGCAAGTACGGCCTGGCGTCGCTGCAGCACCTGGGCGGGCTGGTGGCGCTGTTCTACCTGACCTGTGCCGGCTTCGTGCTGATCGTGCTGGGCACCGTCATGCGCCTGTCGGGCCTGAAGCTGCTGCCGTTGATCAAGTACCTGCGTGAAGAGCTGACCATCGTCCTGGGCACCGCCTCTTCCGACGCCGTGCTGCCACAGATCATGCGCAAGCTTGAGCACCTGGGCATCGGCAGTTCCACGGTCGGCCTGGTGATCCCTACCGGCTACTCGTTCAACCTCGATGGTTTTTCCATCTACCTCACCCTGGCGATCGTGTTCATCGCCAACGCCACCGGCACGCCACTGGAAATGACCGACCTGCTGACCATCCTGCTGGTGTCGTTGGTGACTTCCAAGGGGGCTCACGGCATCCCAGGCTCGGCACTGGTGATTCTTGCCGCCACCCTGACTGCGGTACCGGCGATCCCTGTGGTTGGCCTGGTACTGGTGCTGGCGGTGGACTGGTTCATGGGTATCGGCCGGGCGTTGACCAACCTGATCGGCAACTGCGTGGCCACCGTGGCCATTGCCCGTTGGGAGAAGGACATTGACCTGGAGCGTGCGCAGAACGTGCTCGACGGCAAGCCTGGCTTTGCCCCCACGCCACGCAAGCAACCCAACGCCCATCAACAGGAATTCTGAGCGAACGTGGCCGGCATTGATGCCGGCCCTTCCAGGAGCGAAACGTGATCAGCTCATCAACCGTCGTCAACTCAGTGGTGGAAAAACTCCGCCAGGCCCTGGCCCGCGGCCAATGGCGCACTGGCGACATGCTGCCAGGCCAGCGCGAACTGGCCGAACAACTGGGCATCAGCCGCCCCAGCCTGCGCGAAGCGGTAACCGTGCTGGAAACACTGGGCCTGGTGCGCTCGTTACCCGGCAAGGGCGTATTGGTGCTGGATGCCGATGCCCAGGCGGCGGGCGTGGAAACCAGCGCAGCGGCCAGCCTGGCCGACGTGCTGGAACTGCGCTACACACTCGAACCGTTCATCGTCGGCCTGGTGGCGCAGTCGGCCAACAGCCAGGACATCGGCCAGTTGCGCCTGACCCTGATGGACATGCGCGAAGCGCTGGAGGCCGATGACAGCGAGGCCGGGGTCAAAGCCTACATTGCCTTCCATGAGGCGCTGTTCGCCCTGACCACCAACCCGATTTTCCAGAGCGTGGTGCAGCAGACCGGCAATGCCCTGAAGCAAAGCGCCGACATGCTGCGCAACTCGCCAGAGCACCTGGCCGCGCGGCTGAAGGAAAACGAAGCGGTGGTGCGCGCCATTCGCGAACGCAGCAGCGCCCAGGCCAGTGCCCAGATGCGTCAGCACATCGTGGCCGAAGGGCTGCGCATGGGCATCGCGCTGAATATCCCGGACGAACATCCACATCCATGACCTCAGGAGAGTGCCCATGAACGCCGCCCCCCACTTGCCTGCCCTGCTCGCGGCCGGCGAAACCCGCCTGTCGGCCGAGCAGATTTATCCGCGGCTGTTCGACGCCATTCTCGAACAGCGCCTGCCGCCGGGCAGTCTGTTGCCCGAACAGGCGCTGGGCCATGCCTTTGGTGTCAGCCGCACGGTGATCCGCCGCGTGCTGGGGCGCCTGTCCGACCAGCAGGTGGTGGTACAGCGCCCCAGCCACACCGCACATCTGGCTGCACCCGACCCAGACCAGGCACGTCAGGTGCTCAGTGCCCGTCGCCTGGCGGAAACCACGCTGATCACCCTGGCCGCGCAACGCGCCCGGCCGGCGCAGGTACGCCAGCTACGGCAACTGGTGGAGCGCGAGCGCCAGCACCATGAGCGTGGCGAACGCTGCGCGGCGATCCGCCTGGGCGGCGAGTTCCATCTGAAACTGGCGCAGGTGGCGGCCAATGCACCACTGGCGCGATTTCTCAATGGGCTGGTGCCGATGACCTCGCTGATCATCGCTCGCTACGAAACGCCGTGCTGCGATCACTGCGCGTGGGAAGAGCATGCGGCAATCATCGATGCCGTGGAGCAAGGTGATGCCGAAGCGGCGCTGGGGTTGATGCACAGGCACCTTGACCGTCTGGAAGAAAAGCTCGACCTGGAATAACCCGACCAAACGGACGCGATCGCTCCCACGCAGGCCGCGCTCACGCAACCACCTGCATCAGAGCGGATGCGGGCGATGGGCTGCACAGCAGCCCCAATAACCCCACCCTATACTTCGAGAACCACCCCAGCCTCTACCAGGGAGGCGGTCGCGTGAGTTCTCGAGTCCTCCTGTTGCTCTGCCTTCTGCTGGCCCTCGGCGGTTGTACCAGCAAGCGCCCCCCTGCCCCGCCGCCACCCACAATACTCACTCCCGCGGCCTGGCAACGCATCGACCAGGAACTGATAGAAGCCTCGGCCGGTGCCGCCGGCTCGGCCAACGACTATGCCCGGCGCTCCATGCGGGTGTGGAAGGAGCAGGTGCAGCAACGCACCGAAAGCGACTTCATCCCTTGGTTCACGGGTTACTGGACCCAGCAGTGGCTGACCCTCAAGGTGGCCTGGTACAAGCTCGACAGTGGCGAGGGTCGGGAACCGGCAGAAAAACGCCTGGCCCTGTACCTGCAGGAGCAGTATCACGCGCGGGTGATCGAGCCGGTAGCCGAGCAGATCAACCCCGAGGGCATCCGCGACCGCGCCTGCGAACTGTACCTGCAACTGCTCGGCCAGCAACTGCCGGCCATCATCAGCCGTTACAACGCGCCGCCCGAGCAGTTCAGCCAGCGTCTCAACCGTATCCCCGCCATCGCCCTGGGGCCACCGGATGCGCGCAATGCCAGCCTGTATCAGCTGCTGCGGGCCAAGTCACTGGACCAGCAACCGGCCTGGCAAGCCATGCGCCAGCACTTGCATCAGCAGGCCAGCAAAGGCCCTGGCAGGACCGATGTCGGGCTCAACTCGGTGGCCACCCAGGCCAGCGAAAAGCTTGGCGCCACCCTGGCCCCGCGCGGTATCGCCAGTGCCGTGGCATCGGCAGTGGGCAAGGTGGCAGGGGCGATGATTTCGATTGCTGCAGCCGGTTACGGGATGATGACCCATGACCGTGATCACCCGCAGATGGTCGAACAACTGCGGGTGATCCTGAACGTGGCGTTGAACCAGGAATGGCAGGAGTTGATGGAGAACCGCCAGAGCGGGGCCATGGCGGGGGTCTATTACCTGTCGGGGCAGGTTGAGGACAGCTTGCTGGCCAGTGCGCCGCGGCCGGTGGAGCAGCAGGTCGAGCAGCAGCAGGCGCCTTTGATCATTCGCCTGCCACCTTAGTGGCGGCCTGCCGGGTCCTTCGCAGCGCAAGGCTGTATCAAGCTGCGGCCAGGGCAGACCTTGGCAAGCCAAACACACGATCAAACGCCCAGTTGTAGGCAAAGGTGTAGCACGGCACCAGGATGATGAACGCCATATCCACCAGCAGCGCCTCCAGCAATGTCATGTCCAGCCACCAGGCAATCAGCGGAATCAAGTAAACCACCAGGGTCAACTGGAAGCCGATGGCATGCACCACCCGCCGCGCCACGCTGCGTCCCCGCTTGGCCTGGCGGCTCTCCCAGTACTCGAACAGGGTGTTGTAGATCAGGTTCCAGAGCATGGCGATGGTGGTGATCATCACCGCCAAGGGCCCGGTATGCGACGCCTGCGTATCTGACAGGTAGGCCAGCCCGAGGGTCGACATGCACAGCCCGATCAGTTCATAGAAAGTCACGTAGACCAGCTTGCGTTTCAATCCCTGCACCCAGGTTACCTCCAAAGACAAAAAGCGACGCGGCGATCATGCTTCAATGCACTTGACAGCAAAAGTCAGCAGCTGTCAGATCAACTGACAGGAGGCTGCCATGAACTTTTCCAGCGACAACATCCAGCTGTTTCTGGCCGTGCTCGACAACGGTTCGTTTTCTTCCGCTGCGCGCGCCCTCAAGCGCGTGCCGTCAGCCGTGAGCATGGCCATTGGCAACCTTGAAGCAGAACTTGGCTATAGCCTGTTCGAACGTGGTCCGCGTGAAGTTCGCCCAACCGCGCAGGCCTTGGCCCTTGAGCCACACGCCAGGCTGATTGCCGAACAACTCGGGCTGCTACAGGTTCATGCCCTGGAGTTGTCCCAAGGGCTGGAGAGCAGCCTGACCCTGGCGGTGGTACCCGACATCGATCACCGCCCGCTGCTGGCGGCCATCGACAACCTCGGTGAGCGCCACCCGTTGCTGGACATTGCCCTGCTCAGCGCCCCGCAGGAAGAAGCCCTGCACTTGCTGGACAGCGGTCGTGCCGACCTCTGCGTAGCCTTTGCCGGCCTGCAGGTCGATGCCCGCCGCGGCTTCCAGCACATCGGCATGGAGTCGCTGGTAGCCACCCTGTCGCCGGCCCACCCGGCCTTGCGTGAGGGACGTATCCACTACCTTGAGGACCTGACCCAGGTGCGTCAGATTCTGGTGCGCAGCCGCGATCTGCCACTGGCTGACCCTCGCCCGCTGATCGGCGCCACACACTGGTCCACCGACAGCTTCGACCTGGCGCTGCAGATGGTTGAAGCTGGCTTGGGCTGGGGTGATCTGCCGTTGTCGCGGGTCGCGCCGCTGCTGGCCAGCGGGCGTCTGGTGCGCCTGGAGTTCCGCAATACACACAACGCGTTGCAACTGCCCGTGCATATCCTGTGGCGCAAACAACAGCCGCTGCAGCAAGCCGCACGCCTGCTGATCGAGCAGTTGGCTGACCCGTGACTGCCGTCCGTCGAAACGCCTGTAAGAAATTTCTCTAAGCACTTCAATCTTTTACCCCTCGAGCCGATATCTCGGTCGACAGGCCCCGCATCGCGTCATGAGCGCGCTGCGCCCTCCCCTCATTGGCTCAAGGTCTCGAAACATGAACCTGAAATTTCGCCACAAGATCCTGCTCAGCGCCTGCGGCGTCGTGGTCCTGGCATTTGCCCTGTTCACGCTCTACAACGACTACCTGCAACGCAATACCATCCGCCAGAATATCGAAGCCTCGGTGCAGCAGTCCGGTGCACTGACCGCCAGCAGTGTGCAGAACTGGATGAGCGGGCGCATTCTGGTGCTGGAGAACCTGGCCCAGGACATCGGCCAGCAAGGCGCCGGCGACACCTTGGCAGGGCTGATCGAGCAGCCGTCCTACACGCGTAATTTCCTGTTCACCTACCTGGGCCAGGCCAACGGCGAATTTACCCAGCGCCCGGATGCCCAGATGCCCGCCGGTTACGACCCGCGCCAGCGCCCTTGGTATGGCGCCGCCGCCAACGCCGGGCAGACCGTGCTGACCGCCCCGTACCAGGGGGCAGTCGGTGGCCTGATGGTGACCATCGCCACGCCGGTGAAGAGCAAGCGCAATGGCGAACTGATCGGTGTGGTCGGCGGTGACGTTACCCTCGACACCCTCGTCGAGATCATCAACTCGGTCGACTTCGGCGGCATCGGTCACGCCTTCCTGGCCGACGCCAATGGCCAGGTGATCGTCAGCCCGAACAAAGACCAGGTGATGAAAAACCTCAAGGACATCTACCCAGGCAGCAACCTGCGGGTTGCCGCCGGCATGCAGGATGTCACCCTCAACGGCCAGGACCGCATCATCTCGTTCGCCCCGGTGGCCGGCCTGCCTTCGGCGCAGTGGTACATCGGGCTGTCGATCGACAGGGACAAGGCCTATGCCGCGCTCAGCCAGTTCCGCACCTCGGCGATCATTGCCATGCTGATTGCCGTGGCCGCCATCGCCGGCCTGCTCGGCCTGCTGATTCCGGTGCTGATGAGCCCGCTGACCACCATGGGCCGCGCCATGCGCGACATCGCCGAGGGTGAAGGTGACCTTACCCGCCGCCTGGCCGTGCAGAACAAGGACGAGTTCGGCGAACTGGCTACCTCGTTCAACCGCTTTGTCGAGCGTATCCATGCCTCGATCAGCGAAGTGTCCTCGGCCACCCGCCTGGTGCATGATCTTTCGGAAAAAGTGGTCAGTGCGTCCAATGCGTCGATCAGCGGTTCTGAAGAACAGAGCATGCGCACCAACAGCGTCGCTGCGGCCATCAACGAACTGGGCGCCGCCACCCAGGAAATCGCCCGCAACGCCGCAGATGCTTCGCAACATGCCAGCGGTGCCAGCGAACAGGCGCACGGTGGCCGTGAAGTGGTTGAAGAAGCCATCAGCGCCATGACTGCCCTGTCGCAACGGATCAGCGAGTCGTGCGCGCAGATCGAAACGCTCAACGCCAGCACCGACGAAATCGGCAAGATCCTCGACGTGATCAAGGGCATTTCCCAGCAGACCAACCTGCTGGCACTGAACGCCGCCATCGAAGCGGCCCGTGCCGGTGAAGCCGGCCGTGGCTTTGCCGTGGTGGCCGACGAGGTGCGCAACCTGGCGCACCGTACCCAGGAGTCGGCGGAAGAAATCCACCGCATGATCACCAGCCTGCAGGTGGGCTCGCGCGAAGCGGTGCACACCATGAACACCAGCCAGGTTTCCAGCGAGCAGACCGTGCAGGTGGCCAACCAGGCCGGCGAACGCCTGGCCAGCGTGACCCAGCGCATTGGCGAAATCGATGGCATGAACCAGTCGGTGGCGACAGCGACCGAAGAACAGACTGCCGTGGTCGAGAGCCTCAACCTGGACATCACCCAGATCAACGCCCTGAACCAGCAAGGGGTGGAGAACCTCAACGAGACCCTGCGCCATTGCGACCAGCTGGCCCAGCAGGCTGGGCGTTTGAAGCAGTTGGTGGGCAGCTTCAGGATTTAAACGCCGGGTTCAGGCGGCAACGGCCTATGCCTGTTGTCGCCTGTACCAGCCCCTTATGCAGCCACCGCCTTCGCAGCCCTGCCCCGCCGTACCCAGGCCAGCAATACCGCCGTCATCAGCACAAAGCCCAGGTAACCGAAGAACGGGTACACCTCACCCACCAGGCTGATGAACCCCACCAGGCTGCAGCCGAACGCCACCACCCCGGTCACCACCGAGCCCCAGCGGAACTTCGTCGTGCCCGCCGGTAACAGCCGCGAGAGGAAGGAAAACAGCGTGCCCACCGCGGTGTTGACGATCATGCCGAAGATGATCAGGCACATCACCAGCCCCAGCAGTGGTGACACTTCGTTGGCAATCGACAGCATCGGCATCGGCTGGTCGGCCACACTGTCCAGGCGCGACAGCAGCCCGGCACTCATCACCAGCATCAGGCCACCTAGCGCTGCACCACCGAGCAGGCCTCCCCACACAGCGGCTTTCTCGCCCTTGGCCGAACCGCCCAGAATGGCCAGGATCGGCGCACCCGCGACGATGTTATACGACACATACAAGAACGCCCCCAGCAGCCAATGGCGGGTGCCGGCCTGTTGCTGGCTGGCCACCTGATCGAGCGCAGCAAAGCTCTGCTCGCGGGTGATCACGGCATACAGCGCTATTGCCGAAGCCACCAGGATCAGCAAGGGTGTGATGGCGCCAATTGCAAGTATCATCTTGCGCACGTCCAGGCACACGATACCGACTACCACCAGCGTCACCAGCACGCTGCCGGTCAGGGCCGGGATGCCGAACTGCTGCTCCAGCAAGGCACCACCACCGGCCAGCATGACCACGGTGACGGCGAACATGAAAAAGGTGATCAACCAGTCGACGAACATGCCCAGGTGACGGCCGCAGATGGCCAGGATCACATCCTTGTGCGAGGTGGCCTGCTGGCGATTGCCCAGCCCCGCCAACGCCATGCCGAGGAAGGTGAACAAGGCGGCGCTGACCAACGCGCCAGCCAACCCCCACACGCCGAAATCGACAAAGAACAACAACAGTTCCCGCCCTGAAGCGAACCCCGCCCCCACGATCACGCCGACAAATGCGCCGGCGATCTTCAGCTGCTCTTGCATGTGAACCTCTGGATTTATTGTTGTTTTGTCATCGCCGTCGCATACCGGTTGTAGGGGCGGCTTTGCAGCCCATCGCGACACAAGGCCGCCTCTACACGGGCTCTTTACCCTGTCAGGCGTCGCCGACGAACGCCTGCACTTCGATCTCCACATCCACGCCCAGGGCCAACGCCGAAGCCACGGTGGAACGCACCGGTAGCGCCGCGCCGAAGAACGCCTTGTACACCTCGTTGAAGCCGGCGAAATGGCGCATGTCCGACAGCCAGACCGTGGCCTTCACCACCTGGTCGAGACGTGCGCCACAGGCCTCCAGGCTTTCGGCGATGCGCTCGCAGGCAGCACGGGTCTGGGTCTGGATATCACCGCGCACCACTTCGCCGCCAGCGCTCATCGGCACCTGCCCGGAGAGGAACAGAAAGCCACCGGCCTTTACGGCGCGGGAAAACGGGAACGGCAAGCTGCTGGGGAAACGTTGAATGTCATTGCTCATGGGATGCTCCTTTCAAGGTTGCTGGAAACGGGTCGGGGACAGGCGCTCGGGCGCCACGCCCTGGCTGACAAGGTCGGGACACACGGGCTGGCCCATCAGCAAGTCGGCGGCCAGGCGCGAGGCGCCCGCTGCCGACTGGATGCCATAGCCACCCTGGGCTGCCAGCCAGAAAAACGCGGGTGCATGCGCATCGAAACCGATCACCAGGTCGCCGTCGGCAACGAATGAACGCAGCCCGGCCCAGGTGTGGCTAGGGCGGCGGATCGCCAAGGTGGTCATGGCTTCAATGTTGTAAATACCCAAGGCCACGTCGAACTCGTCGGGCGCGGCATCCTGTGGCTCAACCGGGTCGGCATTGGCTGGAGACCCCAACAGTTGGCCGGCATCAGGCTTGAAGTAGAAGCTTTCATCGACGCCAATCACTGCAGGCCAGCGGGCAAAGTTTTGTTCTGCCGGGCCGGGGAAGGTGAACGCGCTACGGCGGCACGGTTGCAAGCCGATGCGCGCCACCCCGCACTGCTCGGCCACACGGTCCGCCCAGGCACCTGCAGCATTGACCAGACATCGGGCCTGCAAACGGCTGCCATCAGCCAACTCCACCTGCCACACGCCGTCCAGGTAGCAGGCCTGGATCAGCTCGGCGTTGCAGCGCAGTTCACCGCCGGCGGTGCGATAACCCCGCAAGAAGCCTTGGTGCAAGGCATGTACATCAAGGTCCATCGCACCTGGCTCAAGCACCGCGCCGGCCAGGGTTTCGCCACGCAGGCTGGGTATCAGTGCCAAGGCCGCGTCCCGGTCCAGCAGGCTGACTTCTGTGCCATTGGCCAGGTTCTGCGCGTAAGTTTGCTCAAGCAGTTCACGTTGCTCCAGGCTGGCCACATACAGACAGCCTCGCGGCTCCAGCAGCGGGTGCTCGCAGAAGCCCTGCGGTGGCGCTTCGTAGAAGGCTCGGCTGGCGCGGGTCAGTGCCTGGATCTGTGGGGTGCCGTAAGCCTCCATGAACATGGCCGCCGAACGCCCGGTGGAATGGTAGCCAGGCTGCGATTCACGCTCGACCAGCAGCACGCGCTGCTGACCGGCCAGGCGGTAGCCCAGCGAGGCGCCGGCGATGCCAGCACCGATGATCAGGGTGTCGTAGGTCGGGGTCATGCACGCTCCTGCCAGGCCAATTATCATTTATGAGAATTCTAATATATGAGAATTTAGAAATGCGCAAGGGTCCAAGGTAAGATGCCCGACCAACGCCGCATGCCGAGATCCCTGAATGCCTTCAGCTCTACCCCAGCTTGACCGTGCAGTAGTGGGCCAGCGCCTGCGCCAGGTGCGCAAGGCGCGCCAGATGACCCTCAAGCAATTGTCCGAAGCCAGTGGTGTGCCGCTGTCCACGTTGTCGAAGATGGAACTGGCGCAGGTGTCGGTCAGCTATGAAAAACTGGCCGCTGCTGCGCGGGCGCTGAATGTCGATATTGCCCAGCTGTTCCGCGCCAGCGGCACGGTCAGCGCCCCGGTGCCGGTGACCGTGGTGGTTGACTCACTGCCCGCAGCGGCGGGTTATTCGACCGGCACCTACGACTATTATCCGATTGCCGGGGATTTCCCCGCGCGACGCATGACACCGGCTTATGCCCGCATCATTGCCCGGGAACGCGGCCAGTTCGACGATTTTATCCGCCACCCCGGGCAAGAGTTCGCGCTGGTGCTGAGCGGGCGTGTGCGCATCGAGTTCGAGACCGGCGAAGCGGTCAGCATCGGGCCGCAGGAGACGGCGTATTTCGACAGCCAGGTGGGGCACATCTACCTGTCGGAAAGTGATGACGGTGGTGATGCCCATGTCATGGTGGTGATGACTGATCGTTGATCGGTCACGCCCGCCCAAGGCAAACCCGGTTATAACCTAATAACGAACAAGTCTATTTGGCTATAAAAAAATCTATATGCTGACTGGCATCCGATAACGGGCAAAGTTGGGCAGTCGAGTAGCGTATGGATGTAGGTTCTTTCGGTTTCACCATTGCTGGCCTGGTCGTGGGCTTCATCGTCGGTATGACCGGCGTCGGTGGCGGCTCGCTGATGACCCCGATCCTGTTGTGGTTTGGTATCCACCCGGCGACCGCTGTCGGTACCGACCTGCTGTATGCAGCGATCACCAAGGCCAGTGGCGTCTGGGTGCATGCGCGCAACAAGAACATCGACTGGAAGATCACCGGCCTGCTCAGCCTGGGCAGCGTGCCCGCAGCGGCGCTGACCCTGTGGTTCCTCAGCACCCTGCACACCGACACCTCGGCGCTCAACGCCATCATCAAGCAAGGCCTGGCGGTGGTGCTGATCCTGACCGCGCTGGCCATCCTGTTCAAATCGCGCCTGCAGGCCTTCGCCAGCCGCCATGCCGGTGATCACTACCACCTCAGCGACCGTAGCCTGAACACCCTCACGGTGCTGACCGGCGTGGTGCTTGGAATAATGGTCACCCTCACCTCCATCGGTGCTGGCGCCCTGGGTACAGTGGCGCTGTTCCTGCTGTACCCGTTCCTGGTCACCCGTCGCCTGGTCGGTACCGAAATTGCCCACGCCGTGCCACTGACCTTGGTAGCAGGCCTGGGCCACGCGGGCATGGGCAACATGGATTGGTCGCTGCTGGGCTACCTGCTGCTGGGCTCGCTGCCAGGCATCTATCTGGGTAGCCACCTCACCGGGCGAATCTCCGACCGCGTGCTGCGCCCTTGCCTGGCAACGATGCTGCTGCTGATCGGTTACAAGCTGGCGTTCTGAGCCTTAGCCCAGGCGCAACCGCCACTGCCCGGTAAAGCTCAGTTCCAGACGTGACAGCGGCAGCACGTCAATTCGCTGCCCGGCACTCATCGGACACCCAAGCACCTGTACCAGCATGGCGCGTATGACCATCGGGTGGGTCACGGCCAGCCAGTCACCCGGCCTGTCAAAGGCCGCCAGCCAAGCGGCCAGGCGCTGGCATAGCGCAGCGAACGACTCGCCACCATGCACGGCACTGGCCGGATCCCGCAGCCATTCTGCCAACGCCTGCGGTTGCTCGGCTTGTAGCTGCTTCAACGACAAACCCTGCCAACGCCCAAGGTCGCAATCGGCCAAGCCCGGCTCGACCTGTACTGCCCCCGTTAACCACGCCGCCGTCTCGCAGGCCCGCCGCTCTGGCGCACTCAGCAGTTGCACGCCTGATCGGTCGGCGTCTGCCTGTCGGGCTAGCGGCAGGATGCCGTCATCCGTATGGTGCAGGCGCCCGTTCTTCTGGGCCTGGGTCAGGGCATGGCAAATCAGGGTCAGGCGGATGGCTTTCACCAGGCATTTCTCGCAGCGGGCTGGGGTGCATGGTTTAGCACGCGGCGAGACGTTTGGCTGCAACAATGTCGCCGGCCATTCGCGACCCGATTGACTTGCGATTGGGCCGCAGGGCGGCCCTTTGGATCAGAAGTTGATATTCAGCGCAGCAAACACCGCCCTGCCCGGCTGGTTATACGTGTTTGCCCCCGAGCTGCTGGCGTTGCCGCCGCGCAGGATCTGCTTGTCGAAGACGTTGTTCACGCCCACCCGCACGTCGTAGTTGGCATTGAACTTGTACCCGGCGCTCACGTCCACCAGGCCATAGGCCTCGACGTCCTGCTGGGCGGCCTTGTCGTAGTCCTGCTGGGTGCGGTAGTTGTAGGTCGGCGATTTTTGCTTGCCGAAGTAAGTACCCGCTACCTGGAATGACAGCTGCTCGGTCGCGCGCCAGTCGAGGCTGGTGTTGACGGTGTATTCCGGGATCACCGACAGCGGCTCGCCCGTTTCGCGATCATCGTTGTCGAGCATCCAGGTCAGGTTGGTGTTCCAGTCCAGGGTCGGGGCCAACTCGATGAAGAAGTTGCCTTCGACACCTTCCACCCGCGCCTTGCCGGCGTTGTCCCACTGAGTCACGCGGCTGCCGGTACCCATGGTGTAAAGCACATTGGTATCACCGATGATCTTGTTCTTGTAGTCGTTGCGGAAGTAGGTGGCACTGGTGCGCCAGGTACCACGGTCGTACAGCAGGCCGATTTCCTTGTTGACGCTGATCTCGGGCTTGAGGTCGGCGTTGCCCTGCAGGTAGCAGCCACCATTGTTGGCCTGTTGCACACTGCAGCCATTACCGCGGCTGTACAGCAGGTAGTTGGGGTTGGACTGGTACAGGTTCGGAACCTTGTAGGCACGGGCGATGCCGCCTTTTACCGACAGCGCTTCGGTCAGCTTGTGCGACAGGTTCAGGCTCGGGCTGAAGTTGTCACCGAAGCTTTCGTGGTGGTCGAAACGCAGGCCCGGCGTAAGGGTGGTGCCGCCAACGATGATGTTGTCTTCGACAAACAGCGCATAGCTGCGTGCGGTCATCTTCGAGCTGCTGCGATCGAAGCCGACAAGGCCGTCATTGTGGGTGGGGTCGGAGCTTTGCGGGCGCAACGAACCTTGGTCGTTGAGGGTTTCGTACAGGTACTCGCCGCCCAAGGTAAGCACATGTTCTGTGCTGCCCATGGCGAACGGCAGGTTCACCTCACTGCTCAGGCGTGTGTTACGCAAACGGGACATGGCCCCACCTTCGTCGCTTGGGGCACCTTCGGTGCGGCCAGCCAAGCCCTCGTTAAGGCGCCAGTTGCGTACGTATTCGTAGGCCAGCGTGGTCTTGCTGGTACCCCAGGTGAAATCACCGAGGTGGGTCAGGTCATAAGTACTGCGCTGCATCACGTTGGTTTCGTGGCCGTAGAGGCTGGAGACGAAGTCGACGTCTCCGCCGCCGTTGCTGTTCATGGTGTCGCCGGCAAAAATGTTGCCCTGACGGCTGTAGCCGGCACTGGCTTCCAGGCGATGCTCGTCGTTCAGTTTCCAGCTGAGCAGGCCGTTGATGTCCTTGTTGCGAACGCCTTCTCGCCCCGCAACCAAGGCGCTGGTGGCATGCCCGGCGTTGATGTCCAGATCGTCGGCGTCAGTCTTGGCCAGGCCACCGTACAGGCGCAAACCCAGGTTATCGGTCAGGCCGCCACCGAGGTTGAAGTTGGCTCGCCGGCTGGCGCCTTCTGCGCTGTCTTCGGGCAGTTGCGTGTACAGGCTGACGCTGCCTTTCAGCTCGTCGGAAGGACGCTTGGTGATGATATTGACCACCCCGCCCATGGCGCCGGAGCCGTAGCGTGCGGCGGCCGGGCCACGCAGGATCTCGATGCGCTCGACCGCTTCGGCCGGCACCCAATTGGTTTCACCCCGAGTATCACGGTCACCGTTCCAGCCATAGCGCACAGCGTTGCGCGCGCTGGATGGCTTGCCGTCGATGAGGATCAACGTGTTCTCCGGGCCCATGCCGCGCAGGTCGATCTGCCGGTTGTTTCCGCGTGCGCCACTGGCACTGTTGCCGGTCAGGTTAACCCCGGGCTCGCGGCGGATGATGTCGGACAGGTCATTGGCCGGTGGGTGGCGCTTGATGTCCTCGGCCGTGATGATCGACGTGCCCAGGGCCTGTCGCGCCTCGCGCTCGGCGGTGATCAGGGTGTCCTGGATCACCAGCGCGTTGTCGGCGACGGGCGCTTCCACTACCTCACCCGCACGCCGCTCCTCGGACTCTGCCGCAGTCGCCAGCATGGACGGCGACGCCAGCGCGACGAACGCCAGGGCCAGGCTGTTGGATGAAGTTCTGCACTGCATGGGTACATCTCCTGCGATTCATGAGCGAAAAGGCACATCCCTGTCGGAAACCGGGAGCCCTCGCCCACCGGCCCCGCACTCAGTTCGGCGGCCAACAGGGGTGGTAAATATAGAGAGTCGCAAATGCGAGTAAATCTTATTTACGAAGTTTACATGTTTGTAACTGAACTTTGCTGAACCGTGATCTTTGGCACAGCGAGGCTCGCGAGCCTCGCTGCGGGAGCAACGGTCTTGCTCAACATTTGATAAGCCTTCGCGGTCTGTAAGAGCGGGTTTACCCGCGAACACCGGCGAAGGCACCCTATGACGGAATGACCACCCTGCATTCATGGACAGTTCAGTCATGTCCGCAGGCTGTTGCTGCCATCCACCTATCCGATTTGCATCCTGTGTGCAGGCATCTACAGTTTCGACGTACAACGCTGCGGAGCGGCCAGATGCGTGGCGATGACAACAACTGCGCAAGCACTGCCAAAAGCCAGCCGAAAATGCCCCGCAGCATCTGGGCGCTGGGCTTCGTGTCGATGTTGATGGACATTTCCTCGGAGATGATCCACGCCCTGCTGCCCCTGTACATGGTCAGTGTGCTCGGCGCTTCGGTGATCGCGGTGGGGTTCATCGAAGGAATCGCCGAGTCGACCGCATCGTTCACCAAGGTGTTCTCTGGCGCCCTCAGCGACCGACTGGGTAAACGCAAGCTGCTGACAGTGATCGGCTATGGCCTGAGTGCGCTGATGAAGCCGGTATTTCCCATGGCCTCCGGACTTGAGTGGCTGACTGCGGCACGCTTCGTCGACCGTGTCGGCAAAGGCATTCGGGGGGCACCCCGCGATGCGCTGGTGGCCGATGTTACGCCGGTCGAGCTGCGCGGCGCGGCGTTCGGCCTGCGTCAGGCGCTCGATACCGTGGGCGCTATCCTCGGGCCATTGCTGGCGATCGTGTTGATGTGGCTGACAGCGAGCCATTTCCAGACCGTGTTCTGGGTAGCTATTATCCCGGCGTTCGTGGCGGTGTATATCCTAGTTGCCTTCGTTCACGAACCTGAAGCCTCAGCTATGGGGCGTCGGGTACGCTCACCGTTGGCACTGCACGCGCTTCGGCGCCTGGGGCCGGTCTATTGGCGCCTGATCGGTCTGGCCACGTTGTTCACCCTCGCCCGTTTCAGCGAGGCGTTCTTGCTGCTGCGGGCTCAGAACATAGGCCTGACTCCGCTGTGGGCGCCGGCGGTACTGGTATTGATGGCGATGGCCTACTCACTGTCGGCCTACCCTGCCGGCGTGTTGTCGGACCGAGTGGGGCGCCGTGGCGTGCTGATGGCCGGGCTAGGCCTGCTGATCACTGCCGACCTGCTGCTGGCCCTTTTACCAGGATGGGCCGGGCTTGCCTTTGGGGTAACGGCCTGGGGCCTGCATTTGGGCTTCAGCCAAGGCATCTTCTCTGCCATGATTGCCGACAGCGCCCCCGCCAACTTGCGCGGTACCGCCTTCGGCCTGTTCAACCTGCTGACCGGTGCGGCACTGCTGATAGCCAGCGTGGTAGCCGGATTGCTGTGGGAGAGTGCGGGGTTCCAGGCAACCTTCCTGGTTGGTGCAGGGTTTGCCGTCACCACCCTTGCAGGGCTGACGCTGCTGCGCTGAACCTGGCTAGCCTGGCGGTTCACGGCTGCAGCGCACGCAGGTTGAACAGTTCCATCCTGTAACCCGAACGCTCCCGCCGCAGGGGTCGAACGCCTGGCCAGGGAGCACGGCCTGCCGGTGAAGGCGTTCGAGTGGTTCGGGTCACCAAGGATGTCGGCAATGCTCGCAGTGAAGGGGCCAAGCTGATCGCGATGCTGGATGGCGATCTCCCCCTCAAGCCGAACTAGGCCAGCGCAGCCTCCTGCTCCAGCAACGACCAACCGCCATGCCCATCCACCTCAAGCCGGTGAGTATGGAACGCTGCCAGCGTGCTGCGGTGGCCGACACTGACCAGCAATGCACTCGGCATTTCCGAACGCAACAACGCATACAGGGCATGCTCGAGCCCCTCATCCATCGCCGAGGTGGACTCGTCGAGAAACACCACCTCAGGCCGGTTGAACAGTACCCGGGCGAACGCCAGACGCTGCTGCTCGCCCACCGAGAGGATGTGTGACCAGTCACAGCTGACGTCCAGACGCTCGGCCAGGTGGGCCAGGTTGACCTGGCGCAGTGCCTGCTGCATGAGCAACTCATCCTTGGTATTACTGGCTGCCGGGTAGGCAATGACGGTACGCAAGTCACCCAGCGGCAGGTACGGGCGTTGCGACAGGAACAGTGCCTGATGCCCCGTTGGCCGCCTGACCTTGCCTTCGGCATACGGCCAAAGACCCGCCAGGGCACGCAGCAGCGTGGTTTTACCACTGCCCGATGGCCCTTTGATCAACAACGCCTGGCCGGCATGCAGGCTCAGGTCCAGGTCGGCGATAAGGGCATGTCCGTCCGGGCGCAGCACCTGCAATCCCGCGATCTGCAGCGCATGCGCCTGGTCTTCGGTGGTGACGCGCGGCAACGCACTTGCCTGCTGGTTGGCATCGAGAAAGCCGGTGAGACGGTCAAGGGTCGCGCGGTACTGCGCGAACGCATCGTACGACTCACGGAAGAACGACAAAGAATCCTGCACCTGCCCAAAGGCCTGGGAAGTTTGCATGACGTCGCCCAGCTTGATCGCCCCACTGAAGAAGCGCGGCGCCTGAAGAATGAACGGAAACACAACGGCTACCTGACTGACACCCAAGTTGAAGCCACTGAACTTCAAGTTCCGGTACACCAATGCCCAGGCATTCACGATCAAGACAGCGAAACGGCCGAGCAACGTGCCCCGCTCGACTTGCGAACCTTGGTAGAAGGCAATGTTCTCGGCGTTCTCACGCAGACGCATCAACGCGTAACGGAAGTTGGCGGTGAGTTTCTCGTTGAGGAAGTTAAGCCGGATCAGCGGGCGCCCAAGGCGGAAGGCGACCCAGGTGGCGACGATGACATACAGGTAAACGGCAAATACCATCGCCCGAGGGATCTCTACGCCGGCCACCGTCAACGGTGCCGACAGCCCCCAGAGGATACCGGTGAACGCCACGAGCGAAACCAGCGCACTGACTGCGCCCAGGGCAAGGGTGACCGAGTTGGTGACAAAAGCGTTAACGTCCAGTTCGATACGTTGGTCAGGGTTGTCCACTGGCTCGGCAAGGAACTGGCCACGGTAATAGGCATCGCCCTGCATCCAGTCGTGGGTCAGGCGCTCGGTCAGCCAGACCCGCCACTTGATACTGAATGCCTGGCTGACATAGAAGGTGAACAGCGAGCGCAACACATGGATGGTAGCCAGCACTGCGAAGACGCCGAGCAGGTACCAGAACGCCGCCTGGTCAAGGCCCTGCAAGGCGCTGTAGAAGCCGTTGTACCAGAACGAAAAAAGAACGTTTAGGCGAACCGAAAACAGCGTCAGGACCAGCAGCAGGGCAAACACCAGCAACGGCCGCCAACTGCGCCTGAAACTGAAATAGGGCCCGGCAAGCTGCCAGAACTGGCTGCCCCAGCGTGTACAACGCACGGCCAGAGTTGCGGCTGCAGTGAAGCTGACAAGGGTGATGAACGAGGCGATTGCCAGCCAGCTTAGGCTCTCTTGCAGAGCCTGATGCCAGTTCATTTCCATGGTAAGTATCCGTGCTGAGTATTTCCGCGAGCGTAGCATTACGCTGTCATTCGTCAGGTATAAATGACGCACATTTCATGATTTGTAGGAGCGGGTTTACCCGCGAACACCGGCGAAGCCGGTGCCCTCCACCGAGCTGCCTGTTCCCACAGTGATTCGAGCAGGTTCAGTTTTTTTGCCCAC